>CBFHCJ010000206.1:0-9780 GCA_965654005.1 uncultured Streptomyces sp.
GACGTCGATGATCCCCGGCATCTGGAAGCGGCCGCGCCCGTCGATCCTGCGCCCGCTGCCCGGCGCCCGCAAGGAGGCGGAGGCGCTCGGCCGCCGGTTCCCCGGCCGGCACACGGTGCGCCTCGACGCGGACGCCACGTGCGAGACGACGCTGTCCCTCCTGGCCTCGCACTCCTGCGTGCACTTCGCCTGCCACGCCGGGCAGGACCTCGCCGATCCCGGTGGGGGTGCGCTGTATCTGTACGACCGGCCCCTGAGGGTGTCCGACCTGGCCGGCCTCGACCTGCCGTCGGCGGAGCTGGCCGTGCTGTCCGCCTGCCAGACCGCCCTGGGCAAAACGGAGCTGCCCAACGAGGCCATCCATCTCGCGGGGGCGTTGCTTCTGGGCAACTTCCGGCACGTCGTCTCCACTCTGTGGACGGTGGGAGACGACACCGCCCGACAGATCACCGACGAGGTCTACGAGATCGTGGCCGACCCGGAGCTCGGCATCGATGCGTCCCGGACGGCATACGCGCTGCACAACGCGGTCGACCGCGCCCGCCGTCGGCAGCCGTACCGCCCGGTCGGCTGGGCGTCGTATGTGCACTTCGGGCCGTAGGCGGTTGCGCTTGGATCAGCGGGCGGACCAGCGGTGATCCTGCGATGTGGAGTCCGGGCAGGTGGATGGCGGCAGTCTCGTAGCGGGTGGCGATGCCGTGCCACTGCTTCAGACGGGACGGGGTTGCGCTGCTTGCCGAGCGGCCCGAACTCTCGTACACCCGTGCAGCACCGGCCTGCGCTGGGGCAGGCCGACCTGCGCTGGGGCAGGCGCACGATCGTGGCAGCAGCCTGATCAACTCGCAGACGACTCGCCGGCGTCAACCCGCAGCGAGCCGGGCCGTCAGCCGTTGTTTCGCGATAGGCCACTCATCTTCGAGCATCGCGTGGTAGACGTTGTCGCGCCAGCTGCCGTCGGGGCGGCGCATTTCGCGGCGGAAGACGCCTTCGCGGACCGCGCCCAAGCGCGCGATGGCCTCCTGGGACCGGGTATTGAGGTGGTCGGTGCGCCAGGACACGCGGTTCCTGCCCAGGACTTCGAAGGCGTGCGTGAGCAGAAGCAGCTTGGACTCAGTATTGACAGCAGTGCGCCAGGCGGCTCGGGCGTACCAGGTCCAGCCGATTTCCAGGCGCTCGTCGCGGGCACTGAAAGATCCGTAAGTGGTCCAGCCGACGGCTCGTCCGCGGACCGATCAACTCTGCCGAATCGTGCCGCCCCGGTCATACCAGCCGGCAGCCGGGCGGTGATGAGGTCGGTAACAGTTCGCCGTCCGCCCGAACCGGGCACTGAAGGCGGTCCACGTGGGCATCGAGAAATAGGAGAAATTGCACAGCAGTGCTGTGAGCTGGGGGTCCGCGTCATCTCTTCGGGCATCATCGGGCAGTTTCAGGCCCGTTGTGGGCCGGTTTGCTCGAAAGAGTGATTGGTATAAATGTGCGACAAGACCGGGCACGCCGTGCCCGGACCGTACGGAGGCGAGGTGAGTGCGATGAACGCCGAGGAGCGGCAGAGCCGGATTCTCGCGCTCGCCCGTCACCAAGGACGTGTCGAGGTCACCACCACGGCCGTCGACCTGGCTGTCGCGCCGGAGACCATCCGCCGCGATCTCAGCGTGCTGGAACGCAGGGGCCTGCTCCGCCGCACGTACGGCGGCGCCTATCCCGTCGAGGGGGCGGGCTTCGAAACGGGCCTCGCCCAGCGGGAGACCCTGCACATCGAGGACAAGCGCCGTATCGCCGCGGAGGCGGTCAAACTCCTCGGCGAGGCGGAGACCGTGTTCGTGGACGAGGGCTACACCCCGCAGCTCCTCGACGCGCTCCTCCCGGGCGACCGGCCCCTGACCGTGATCACCGCGTCGCTGTCGACCGCGGCCGCGATCGTGGACTCTCCGCAGGTCACCGTGTTGCTTCTCGGAGGCCGTGTCCGGGCCCGGACCCTGGCCACGGTGGGCTCATGGGCCTGCGCCATGCTCGAGGGATTCGTGATCGACCTGGCTTTCCTCGGATCGAACGGCATCTCCCGGGAGCTCGGCCTGACCACCCCCGATCCGGTGGTGGCGGACGTCAAGGCCAAGGCGCTGGCGGTGTCGCGCCGACGTGTGTTCATGGGGCACCACAGCAAGTTCGGCGCGAGCAGCTTCTGTCGCTTCGCCGAGGTGGGCGACTTCGAGGCGATCGTCACCGACACCGGACTGTCCAGCGCCGAGGCGCACCGCTACTCACTGATGGGACCCCGCGTCGACCGGGTCTGACCAGCTCAGCCCGCACCCCTACCGCCAGGGACGTCTCCGCCGGAGCCGCCTCGACGGCAGTCCCTGCCTGCACACCGAACACAACCATCTGCCCGATCCCACATTCCCCTCTCCCCTTCGCTGCCCACACCCGACATTTCATGAAAGGGACGATCATGACTTCAAGACCGACTGTTCTGCGGCGCGCTGTGCCGCTGGGCGTGCTGGCCGTGTGTGGCGCACTGCTCACGGCGTGCGCGGGCGCCGGCGGCGCAGGGGGCGGCTCCGGCTCGCACTCCATCAACGTGCTGATGGTGAACAACCCACAGATGGCGGACCTGCAGAAGCTCACGGCGGCCAACTTCACCAAGCAGACCGGTATCAAGGTCAACTTCACGGTGCTGCCCGAGAACGACGTCCGAGACAAGATCACCCAGGACTTCTCCAGCCAGGCCGGCCAGTATGACGTGGCGACGATCAGCAACTACGAGACGCCGATCTACGCCAAGAACGGCTGGCTAGCCCCGCTGACGTCGTACGCCGAGAAGGACACCGCCTTCGACCAGAGCGACATCCTGCCCGCCATGCAGGAGTCCCTGACGGCGTCCGGCCAGATATACGCCGAGCCGTTCTACGGCGAGTCGTCCTTCCTGATGTACCGCAAGGACGTCTACAAGGAGAAGGGGCTGACCATGCCGGTCAACCCCACGTGGCAGCAGGTGGCCGCCCTGGCGGCCAAGGCCGACGGCGCCGAGCCCGGAATGAAGGGCATCTGCCTGCGCGGCCTGCCGGGATGGGGCGAGGTGATGGCTCCTTTGACCACGGTGGTCAACACCATGGGCGGCACCTGGTTCGACAAGGACTGGAAGGCGCAGGTCGACAGCCCCGCCTTCACCAAGGCGACCAAGTTCTACGTCGACCTCGTGCGCGCCCACGGTGAGGCGGGCGCCCCGCAGTCCGGGTTCGCCGAGTGCCTCAACGACATGGAGCAGGGCAAGGTCGCCATGTGGTATGACGCGACCTCCGCGGCCGGGTCGCTCGAAGCGGGCGGGTCGCCGGTGGCCGGCAAGGTGGGCTACGTGCCCGCGCCGGTCGACCAGACCGGCAGTTCGGGCTGGCTCTACACCTGGGCCTGGGGCCTGCAGAAGGCGAGCAAGCACCAGGACGACGCCTGGAAGTTCATCTCCTGGGCGTCCAGCAAGCAGTACGAGGACTTGGTCGGCAACAAGCTCGGCTGGTCCCGCGTCCCGGCGGGCAAGCGGAGCTCCACCTACACCAACCCGAAGTACGTCGCGGCGGCCTCGGCCTTCGCCGACGCCACCGCCACTGCGCTGAAGTCCGCCGACCCGAACAGCCCCGGTCTGCAGCCGCGGCCCGCCCCCGGCATCCAGTTCGTCGGCATCCCCGAGTTCACCGACCTGGGCACGCAGGTCTCCCAGCAGATCAGCTCCGCCATCGCCGGTAAGACCAGTGTCGATCAGGCGCTGAAGACCAGCCAGGCGCTCGCCGAGAAGGTCGCCGCCAAGTACGCGGACAAGTGATCACTGCCCGATCCACCCGACGCTCCCGGCCTCCCGCCTTCCGCACTCGCGGGACCGGGAGACGGGAGCACAGCGGAGACATACCGATGACCACCACTCACTCGCTCACCAGGCGTGCCCAGGCGCCCCGGACCGCCGGGCAGACGGCACCCCCACGGCGACCCCGCGGGGCGTGGGCCCGGCGGGCCCCGCTGCTCCCGGCCCTGATCTTCATGATCGTGGTCACCCAGCTGCCGTTCGTCGGCACCCTGGTGATCTCGTTCATGCGCTGGAACGCCCTCGACCCGGACAACCGGGCTTTCGCGGGGCTGCAGAACTACAAGGACGCGGTGATGGACCCGCAGCTGCGTTCCTCCCTGCTGACGACCGTCACGCTGACGGTCACCGTGGTGCTGGTCAGCCTGATACTGGGCCTCGGGTTGGCTCTGCTGCTGGACCGCCAGTTCCGCGGCCGCGGCATCGTCCGCACGATGCTGATCACACCGTTCCTCGTTGTGCCCGTGGCCTCCGCGCTGCTGTGGAAGCACGCGCTGTACAACGCCACCTACGGGCTGATCAACGGATCGCTGACCTGGCTGTGGAGTCTGTTCGGCAGCCACACGCCACCCCAGCCCGACTGGCTGTCGTCGCTGCCGCTGATGTCCGTGGAGGCGTCGCTGATCTGGCAGTGGACGCCCTTCATGATGCTGATCCTGCTGGCCGGACTGCAGAGCCGCCCCATGGACGCCGTCGAAGCGGCTCGCGTGGACGGCGCGACCACCTGGCAGGTCTTCCGCTACCTCACCTTCCCCCACCTGCGCCGCTATCTGGAGCTGGCCGCACTGCTCGGCAGTATCTACGTGGTGCAGAACTTCGACGCCGTCTTCACACTCACCGCCGGCGGTCTGGGCACCGCCAACCTGCCCTACACGGTCTACGAGACCTTCTACGAGGCGCATGACTACGGGCAGGCATCCGCAGAGGGCGTCATCGTCGTCCTGTGCTCCCTCCTCGTGGGCACCTTCGCTCTCAGGACCGTCTCGTCCCTGCTCCGAGAGGAGACCCGCTGATGGCCGGAACCATCGCCACCCCCCAGCGCCCTGTGGGCAGCCTCGGCTCCGCGGCCCGACGCAAGCGCGGCGCACTGGGCCTGCTGGCCTGGCTCTGCGGAGTCGTGTTCTTCCTTCCGGTCGCCTGGATGGTGCTCACCTCGCTGCACAGCGAATCCGACGCCGCGACCAACCCACCGAGCGTGGCGGCACCGCTGACCCTCCAGGGCTACCGGGAGTTCTTCGGCGCGAGTACCGGCGTCTCCCCCTGGCCACCGCTGATCAACTCCTTCTCCGCGAGCATCATTTCGACACTGCTGGTGCTGGTGCTGTCCATCCCGGCCGCCTACGCGCTGTCCATCAGGCCGGTGCGCAAGTGGAGCGACGCGATGTTCTTCTTCCTGTCCACCAAGATGCTGCCCGCGGTGGCCGGACTGCTGCCGATCTACCTGATCGCCCAGAACACCGGCATGCTCGACAACATCGCGCTGCTGATCATCCTCTACACCTCGATGAACCTGCCGATCGCGGTGTGGATGATGCGTTCCTTCCTCGCCGAGGTCCCCGTCGAGATCCTGGAGGCGGCCTCCATCGACGGCGCCGGACTTCCCACCACCCTTGCCCGGATCGTCGCGCCGGTCGTCGCCCCCGGCATCGCCGCCACCTCGCTGATCTGCTTCATCTTCAGCTGGAACGAACTGCTCTTCGCGCGCGTGCTCACCGGCGTCGTCTCCAGCACCGCACCCGTGTTCCTCACCGGCTTCGTCACCAGCCAGGGCCTCTTCCTGGCCAAGGTGTGCGCCGCCGCCGTCTGCGTCTCCCTGCCGGTTCTCGTCGCCGGATTCGCCGCCCAGGACAAGCGGGTCCAGGGCCTGTCCCTTGGAGCAGTCAAGTGAAAGCCGCCGTCATCAGCTCGCCCGGCCAGGTCGGCGTCGAGACCGTCGACGACCCCACACCCGGCCCCGGGCAGGTGGTGATCGACGTCTCGGCCTGCGGCCTGTGCGGCACCGATCTCCATATCCTGCAGGGCGAGTTCGCGCCCGCCCTGCCCATCGTTCCCGGTCACGAGTTCGCCGGCGAGGTCGTCGCCCTCGGCTCCGGGGTACGCGACCTGGCCGTCGGAGACCGGGTCGCCGTCGACCCCTCGCTGCACTGCCACGAGTGCCACTACTGCCGTATCGGGCGCGGCAACCTGTGCGAACGCTTCAACGCCATCGGCGTCACCGTCCCCGGCGGCGCGGCACAGTACACAGCCGCCCCCGCCGCCAACTGCGTCAAACTCCCCGAGCACGTCCGCACCGAGGACGCGGCCCTCATCGAACCACTGTCCTGCGCGGTACGCGGCTACGACATCCTGCGCAGCACGCTCGCCACCCATGTGCTGATCTACGGCTCGGGCACCATGGGCCTCATGATGCTGGAACTCGCCAAGCGCACCGGCGCGGCGACCGTCGACATGGTGGACATCAACGAGGACCGGCTCACCACCGCCCGCGCTCTCGGCTGCAGCAACGCGGTGACCACCGCCGACGAGATCCAGCGCCCACGCGGCTGGGACGTGGTCATAGACGCCACCGGCAACGCCCACGCCATCCAGGACGCCCTGGGCCGCGTCGGCAAGGGTGGTACGTACCTCCAGTTCGGCGTCGCCGACTACGCGACCCGGGCCACCATCGACCCGTACCGGGTCTACAACGAGGAGATCACCATCACCGGCTCGATGGCGGTCCTGCACAGCTACGAGCGCGCCGCCGAACTGTTCGCCGGTGGAGTGCTCGACCCGGAGACCTTCATCAGCGACCGACTGCCACTGGCGGACTACGCCGAGGCCGTGCGACAGTTCCAGGCCGGGAAGGGCCGGAAGATCCAGGTCCTGCCGTGACCAGGACTACCGAACCCGGGCAGGCCGCTGCGCGGGCCGACGGCCGGGCCCGCACCGAGCCGGCGCCCACGGTCCCGGCCGGCAGAGGGAACACAGCAGCCCCGGGCTCCCGGCGCTCGTCATCGGCGAAGCACTGGTGGACATCATCGCCGGTCCCGGCGGCCCGCGTCGAAGCCACCCGGTGGCAGCCCCGCCAACGTGGCGCTGGGCCTGGCCAGATACGGCCACCCGGTCCGGCTCGCCACCCACATGGGGTGCGACCACTACGGCCGCCTGCCGCGAGAGCACCTGGAGCGCAACGGGGTCGAGCTGCCCCGGGATCCGTGGTCGACTCCGCCACATCCACCGCGACCGCCGTACTCGACACCGGGGGTGCCGCGAACCACACCTTCGGCCTCGCCTGGGCACTGTCGGCGGCCGTCGAGGCAACACTGCTCGACGGCCCGTTCGAGGGCCTGGACGGAGCGGTGGACGCCTCGCTTGAGCTTCTTTTGGGTGAGCTCGGCGAACCACCGCTCCACCCGGTTCAGCCAGGACGAACTCGTGGGCGTGAAGTGGAGATGGAAGCGCGGGTGCGCCAGGAGCCATTGCTTGATGGCGGGCGTCCTCTGGGTCGCGTAGTTGTTCCGCTTCTCCGTCCACGAGTCGGACCGCCGCGAGGTGCTGCGCGCCGTCCGGCAGGCCAAGCAGACCTCCGACTTCACGATCGCGACGATGCACACCCATGAGCCGGGCAACTACAGCCAGGACCCGCCCGACTTCCTCCCCCTCATCGCCCGCGAGGCGATCGACAGCGGCGCCGACGCGTTCATCGGCCACGGCCCGCATCAACTACGCGGCATCGAGATCTACCAGGGCCGCCCGATCTTCTACTCCCTCGGCAACTTCTTCTTCATGGAGAACACCCAGCAGCCACTCACCCGAGGCGCCTACGACAAGGACGCCGCCCGCCCCGGCGAGACCGAGGCCGAGTTCCTCGAACGCAAACGCGTACACGGCGTCTTCGGCGAGCAGATCTGGTACGAGTCCGTCATCGCGATCAGCCGCCACGACAGCCACGGCACCCTGCGCGCCGTCGAACTGCACCCCGTCGAACTCCACTGGGAGGGCCCGCGCGACGCCGACCGCGGCATCCCCCGACCGGCCGACCCGCCCGCCGCGGACCGGATTCTCCAACGTCTGCAGAGGCTCTCGAAACCCTTCGGAACCGAGATCACGATCAAGGAGGGGATAGGTCACCTCGGCCTCTGAGGCCCGGTGTCATAGTCACGGCGTGACCGAGAGAAGGCAGGCCAAGGCGCCGACGGTCATCGACATCGCTCGTGAGGCGGGGAGTCCGAAGTCGCTGCTCTCCAGGGCACTGCTGGACCACGGAAAACTGGCCTGACGCGACACGCTCCCCGCACCGGCGCACACTTCTGATCCGACCTGTCATCTGGACGAGCAGGTCACAGCCTTCCCTCGGACCCGACCCCCTCTCCGCGCCGGTCGCGCAGCGGATCACCATTGCGGCACCTACTGCTGCCTCTGCGGAGGCCGCTCCTACATCGCCCGCAGCAGCACGTTTCCTCCGGCCGGCACAGCACCCCCGACCGGGTGGCCGGAATGGGACAGTTCGGGTTGCCCGTTGCATCCGGCACAACACCCACGGCGCACGCCCCGCGTTCACCTGCACATCCATCTGGCCGACCCCCGGGTGAAACTCGGGCACCCGCTCCGCGCGGCGGGCGGCACTGGCCAGCCGGTCTCAATACGGTGGCGGACGTGCTGCTGAGCTGTGCGTTTGTCAACCTGAAGCCCGGAGTCGGGAAGACGACCAGCGCTGTCTGGCTGGCCCATGCGCTCTACGAGCTGGGCCTGCCCCCGCTGCTTGTCGACAGCGATCCGGCCGGTTCCGCGCTGCGCTGGAGCGAACTCGCCGGCGGCTTCCCCTTCCCCGTGATCGCCCTTCCCGTGGGCGACGTACACCGTCGCATCGATGACTTCCTCGGCAGGCGGCAGGCCGTGGTACTTGACGCCCCACAGCTCGAGGACCACGCCCGCATCGCCCGCAGCGTCATGCGCCACGCCAACGAGTGGATCGTGCCGGTCACTCCGGCCCCCATCGAGCTGGACCGGATGGCCCCCATTCAGACCGAGATGGGCGATGTGCAGTCCCTGCGCGCGGAGCCGGCCCGCACCGCCGTGCTGCTCAACCGCACCAATCGCCCCGACACCACCCGTACCGGTCCCGACGCCGACGCCCGGGAAGTGCTCGCGGAACGGGGGTTCGACGTTCTCGACACGCAGATCGCCCGCCTCGACCTGTACTCCCAGTCGTTCGGCGGTCCAGTCCACGTCCAGAAAACGGCCTACATCGACCTCGCGAACGAACTCCTCAAGCGTCAGGAAGGCGTATGAAGCAACGCAAGGACAACTACCGCGCAGCCTTGCAGCGCGGTCAGGCGGAACCGCAACCCCACACGCCCAAGGTGACCACGCTGAACAGCAGGTATGTGCGGATCACCATCGAGCTCGATCCGGAACTACAGCGCCACCTGGACCGGTGGACGGCGCCGGCGGTCTCCCTGCTGACGAACACCGGTACGGCCGCCCTGCGTGTCCTGACCGCGTTCGCTGCCGGCACGCCCTCGTCAGGCACGGGCAGCCGCACCTGAGCGATGGCGGTGGGCGACGGCGCCCCAGCCCGCACAACGACTGAGTCCCCGTCCACCGGAATACCGCCGCACCTACGCCACAGACTGGGGCGCCGTGATAACCCGCTGGAGCCTCGTCGTCGACCCGTCCGAACAGTGCGGGACTTTGTCGCCCGATTCCCGTGTCGTCGCGGTCGGGTTCACCACGCTGCACCTCAGCGTCACCGCGCCACCGGTGGACGAGCACGAGGCTCTCCTGGTCGCGGCCGAGCACTTCGCCTTCTGCCCGGACAACATCTTCGGCAACACCTTCCCCGTCTTCGTCCACTTCCGCATCCCGCTGTGGGTGCCGGAGGTCGGCGGGGCGAGTCGACCGCTGACGATACGGTTGTGGTGGCGCAAGGGAAGCTCTGCCTCTGAGAC
>CBFHCJ010000207.1:0-9769 GCA_965654005.1 uncultured Streptomyces sp.
ACCGTGTACGAGACCCCAGGCGACCCCGGTGCCGACGTGTACGACGCCGTCGTGCTCGCGGGCGGCGCCGCCCGGAGGCTCGGCGGGACCGACAAACCCGGTGTGCGCGTCGGCGGGCGGGCGCTGCTCGACCGCGTCCTCGCGGCCTGCGCCGGCGCGACCGCCACCGTGGTCGTCGCCGACCCCAGGCCCACCGTGCGCCCCGTGGTCTGGGCCCGGGAGGAGCCGCCCGGCGCGGGGCCGGTCGCCGCGCTCGACGCGGGCCTGAGGCGGACCTCGGCGGCCCACGTCGTCGTACTCTCCGCGGATCTGCCGTTCCTCAAGACGGGAACGGTACGACGGCTGCTGGGCACCCTTCGGGCGAGCGGCGCCGACGGAGCGGTGCTGACCGACCCCGAGGGCCGCGACCAGCCGCTCGTCGCCGCGTATCGCACCGCGGCGCTGCGCCGGGAGCTGGCGCGGCTGGCCACGGAGCCCGCCGGGCTCACCGGTCTTCCGCTGCGGCGCCTGGTCGCCCCGCTGGAGCTCACCCGGATCCCGGACCCCGTGGCGTCCTTCGACTGCGACACCTGGGACGATATCGCCGCCGCCCGGACACGTATCAGGGAGCATGGGCACGTGTTGGATGAATGGATTTCCGCAGTCAAGGACGAGCTGGGCATCGACCTCGACGTCGACACAGGCGTCCTCCTCGACCTCGCCCGCGACGCCGCGCACGGCGTTGCGCGCCCCGCGGCCCCGCTGACGACGTTCCTCGTCGGCTACGTCGCCGCGCAGGCGGGGGGCGGGCCCGAGGCGGTCGCCGAAGCCGCCCGCAAGGCCGTCGCGCTGGCCCTGCGCTGGGCGGACGAGGACGCCGCCGGGCCCAAGCCGGACGCCGGATGACCGGGTGGGGTGTGCAGGGGCACCTGGACACCGAGGAACGCTACGTGGAGGAGGCCTTGGCCGTGGCCAACGAGAGCGAAGAGTGGGGCCGGCCGCAGGAGGCCCGCCCCGCCCGTTCGCCGGTGGAACAGCACGATCTGGACCTCGAAGAGGCCCTCGCCCTCGTCCGGGACCCGGGCCGGTACACCCCCGCGGTCGGCTCGACCGCTCCGCGACCCGATGCTCGTACGCCCGGATCCGGGCCCCACACCAGGCGGCACCCCGACGCCCAGGACGCCGCCCAGGACCGCCCGGCGGGCCACGAACACCCCACCACGGCCTCGTCCGGGCACCACGCCCGCCACCATGCCACCCCCTGGCCCGAGGCCCGTGCCATCGCCGAGCGCGCCGCCCGTGCCGTGCCGCGGCGGGAACCCGTCGACGTCCCCCTCGACGCGGCCCTCGGCCTGGTTCTCGCCGCGCCCCTGACCGCCCTCACCGATCTGCCTTCCTTCGACACCTCGGCCATGGACGGCTGGGCGGTCGCGGGCCCCGGCCCCTGGGACGTACGGGAGGAAGGGGTCCTCGCCGGGCATGGGGAGCCGGCGCCCCTTGGAGACGGCGAGGCCGTGCGGATCGCCACCGGTGCGCGCATCCCGCCGGACACCACCGCCGTCCTGCGCAGCGAGCACGGGCGTATCGACGACAAGGGTCGGCTCCACGCCACCCTCCCCCAGGCTCTCGGCTCCGGTCGAGCAGGGGGGACCATGGTCGCGCAGGGGCAGGACATCCGGCCGCGCGGCCAGGAGTGCCACACCGGCGACCAGCTGCTTCCCCCGGGCACCCAGGTCACCCCGGCCGTGCTCGGGCTCGCCGCCGCCGCCGGGTACGACACCCTCCCGGCGCTGCCCCGCCCCCGCGCCGAGGTCCTGATCCTGGGCGACGAGTTGCTCACCGGGGGCCTGCCCAAGGACGGCCTGATCCGGGACGCGCTCGGCCCGATGCTGCCGCCGTGGCTGCGCGCGCTCGGCGCGGACGTGGTGGCCGTCCGCAGGCTCGGCGACGACGCCGATGCGCTGCACAAGGCGGTCACGTCCTGCGACGCCGACCTGATCGTCACCACCGGCGGCACGGCTGCGGGTCCCGTCGACCACGTCCATCCCGTCCTGCGCCGTGTCGGCGCCGAACTCCTCGTCAACGGCGTGCAGGTGCGCCCGGGCCATCCCATGCTGCTCGCCCGCACTCGGGAGAACCAGCACCTCGTCGGCCTGCCCGGCAACCCTCTCGCGGCCGTCTCCGGGCTGCTCACGCTCGCCGAGCCCCTGCTGCGCACCCTCACGGGCCGCGTAGCCTCGGAGCCGTACACGCTGCCCCTGGAGGACTCCGCCCACGGTCACCCGCACGACACCCGGCTCATCCCGGTCGTCGTACGCGCCGACCACGCCGTGCCACTGCACTACAACGGCCCGGCCATGCTGCGCGGCATCGCCGCCGCGGACGCCCTCGCGGTCGTACCGCCCGGTGGTGCCCGCCCGGGGCAGGAGCTCGAACTCCTCGACCTGCCCTGGGTCCTGGCAGGGTGAGCTCGGCGGTTGAGCCCCCAGGGCCGGAGCGTTTCACGTGAAACATCGGGACGGGACGCGATCGCCTGACCGGCTCACCGCGAGGAGTAGCGTCCCCTCCATGTACGCGATCACGATTCCTGAACCCGGTGGGCCCGAGGCGCTGGTGTGGACCGAGGTCCCCGATCCCGTACCCGCCGAGGGTGAAGTGCTGGTCGATGTGGTGGCCAGCGCCGTCAACCGTGCCGACCTCATGCAGCGGCAGGGTCTCTACAACCCGCCGCCCGGCGCGTCGCCCTACCCCGGACTCGAGTGCTCCGGGCGAATCGCCGCCCTCGGCCCCGGAGTCTCGGGATGGGCCGTCGGCGACGAGGTGTGCGCGCTGCTCGCGGGCGGTGGATACGCCGAGAAGGTGGCCGTCCCGGCCGGGCAGGTGCTTCCCGTGCCCGAAGGGCTCGATGTGCGGCAGGCGGCAGCATTGCCCGAGGTGACCTGCACGGTCTGGTCGAACGTCTTCATGATCGCCCATCTGCGCCCGGGTGAGACGCTGCTCGTGCACGGAGGCTCCAGCGGCATCGGCACGATGGCGATCCAGCTGGCCAAGGCGGTGGGCGCGAAGGTCGCGGTCACCGCGGGCACCAAGGAGAAGCTGGACCACTGCGCCGAACTGGGCGCGGACGTGCTGATCAACTACCGCGAACAGGACTTCGTGGAGGAGATCCGGCAGGCCACGGCGGGGGCGGGCGCGGACGTCATCCTCGACAACATGGGCGCGAAGTACCTGGACCGCAATGTGCAGGCGCTCGCGCCGAACGGCCGGCTCGCGGTCATCGGGCTGCAGGGCGGGGTGAAGGGCGAGCTGAACATCAACACGCTGCTGCGGAAGCAGGCGGCGATCACGGCGACCTCACTGCGGGCGAGGCCGCTCGGCGAGAAGGCGGCGATCGTGGCGGCGGTACGGGAACACGTCTGGCCGCTGATCGCTTCCGGGCATGTCCGCCCGGTCATCGACCGCGAACTCCCGATGAGTGACGCGGCCGCGGCCCACCGGGTTCTGGACGCGAGCGGACACGTCGGGAAGGTGCTGCTGGCGGTGCCCTGAGCGGCGCCGTCGGCCGTCCCGCCGCGTGCGCGGAGGGGCCCCGCCGCGGGCGTCGGCTGCGTGGGGGCATCTCCGTCGCGGGCGTCGGCTATCCCCGCCGCAGGCGCAGGGCGAGGAGTGCCAGTGCCAGGCCGAGGCCTATGAGTACGAGGCCGCTGCCGAGGGGCAGTATCTCCACCACGGGTTCCGAGGCGGCGGCCTCCCGGGCGAGGATGGTGGAGTCCTGAGACGGCGTGGGGGAGGGCTTTGCGGGGTCGGCCGCAGCGGCGGACGTCGCGGAGCCGGGTGCCTCGGTGTCGCTGTCCGTCCCGGTGTCGGTGCCCGACGTTTCGGTGACGGCATCGGAGGCCGCATCGTGGTCCGTAGCCGGTGTGTCCGCCGGTGTGGTCGGGTCGTGGTCCGTGTAGGTCGGTGCGTCCGCCTCGTCCTCCGGCTCGGAATTCGGCCGCCCGGGCCGCATCCGTCCCTGACCGGCCAGACTTCCGGCGCGGGAGGGTTCGGCCGATGGCCGGGCGGAGGCGGAGGATGGGGAAGCGGCGGGGCGCCCGGCGGCGGCCGGCTGTGCGGCACCGGAGGAGGATGCCTTGGGCCCGGAGCCGGAGGTGCGGGTGGGCGTCGCAGATGCCGCGTGCCCGAGGGCGGATGTCCGGGTGGGTGCGTCGGACACCTTGTGCCCGGAGGTGAGTGAGGGGGCCGGGGGCGGCGTTTCGGAGGGACGAGCGGTGACCGCGAAGGGGGTGACGTTCGGCTGCCGGTCGGCCGCCTCGGGGGTTCGGGTTTCGTCCATGAGCTGAACGGAGTACGAAGCGGACCGGATGCCGTACCCGGGGCGAATACCGTACCCGGGCGGAATGCCGTGCGCGGAGGATATGCCGTACGCCCCCAGGACGGCGGTGGTCGTGAGGACCGGTGGCAGGACGACCACGCGGAGCGTGCGGAACGTGGACGGCGTACAGAGCCTTGGAGTCACGCGTGTGACCCCCTCCCGTGCTCGGGTGGCAAGATCAACGGCACCAGAGTCACACGGACCCCGGCACCCGGCATCTCGACCGCACGGCCCGCCCGTACGGGCGTCGCGGCACATTCCCCGGTCGGCCCGCCCGTACGGGAGGTCGCGGCCCATTTCCCGGCTGGCACGCCCTCGCCTCACCGGCTACAGATACGGCCATGTCGATACGCCATGGCCTGCTCGCGCTGCTGGAGCCCGGCCCCCGCGACGACGACCGGCTGCGCGCGGAGCTCGAGGCGCGGACCGGGGCCGTGTGGGCGCTGGACGCCGGGCGGGTCCGCACCGCCCTGGCGCGGCTGGAGCGGGACGGGCTGGTCGCCCAGGCGGGCCGGGACGCAGCGGGACAGATGCGGTACGCGCTCACCGACGCGGGCCGCGCCGAGCTGGACGACTGGTACACCCGTCCGGTGGAACGCCCGGGACAGCCGCGCGACGAGCTGGCGATCAAGCTGGCGATGGCCGTCGGCGCACCCGGCGTCGACGTACGGGCCGTCATCGAGACGCAGCGCCGGCATCTGCGGGAGACGCTGCGGGAGCACACCCGTCAACGGTGCGTTTCCCTCGCCGAGCTGCCCGCCCACCGGGGCGAGGTCGCGCGCCTGCTCGTCCTGGAACAGCTGGTACTGCACACGGAGGCCGAGCTGCTCTGGCTCGACCACTGCGAGGCCAGGCTGCAGCGCCTTGCCGGGGCGGCGGCCAAGGAACCCCTCGTCGAGCCGGACTTACCGGCCAAACCAGACTGACCGGACTGACCGGACTGATCGGCCGGACCGGCCGCAACGGGCCGGACTGAACGGACATCGCAGGGTGGATCACCCCTCAACGAGGGCACATGGATGATGTGGTGCAGGGGTGCGAGAGAATGGCTGCATGGAGATGCCGAGGAACGAAAGGTCGTCAGAGAACGCCCAGAAAATCCTGGTCGTAGGCCAGGACGGAATGGCGCTCGGCGGCACCGGAGACGATGACTCCCGCGAAGTCCCGGTGACGGAAATGGTGGAGCAGCCCGCGAAGGTCATGCGCATCGGCAGCATGATCAAGCAGCTGCTGGAAGAGGTGCGCGCCGCTCCTCTGGACGAGGCGAGCCGACAGCGCCTGAAGGAGATCCACGCCAGCTCGGTGAAGGAGCTGGAGGACGGTCTCGCTCCCGAACTCGTCGAGGAGCTCGAGCGGCTCTCCCTGCCCTTCACGGACGACGTGATCCCGAGCGACGCGGAACTGCGCATCGCGCAGGCCCAGTTGGTGGGCTGGCTGGAGGGCCTTTTCCACGGGATCCAGACCACCTTGTTCGCCCAGCAGATGGCGGCGCGGGCCCAGCTGGAGCAGATGCGCCGTGCCCTCCCGCCGGGCGTCGGCTCCCCCGACGGCGACGAGGACCGGCACACGGGGGGCCACGCGGGGGGTCCGTACCTCTAGCCCCTGCCGTCGAACTCCCGCCCGCCGGACCACACCTGGCAGGCGGGAGTTTCACGACAGGATCCCGTTCGGGGACGCGCCGGCGCTGGTGCTGCTGCCACCGTCGTCGGCGAGGTCGTTGCTCGCCTTCTTCAGCGGCAGCGCCATGGTCGGGCTGACCACCGCGACCGGGGCGACCACGATCGAGCCGATGATCACCGCCCGGTTGCCTTACCGCGGCGGAGCCGCCGTGGAACAGAGTGTCCTCGTCGGCGTCCAAGACCGAGACGATGTTCGTGTGCGTGAGTTTCGCCACGGACTGCGCCTCGCGCCGGAACCGCTCAAGAAAGTGCCGTTCGCGACTCAGTTCGGTGTGTGAAGTGTCTTGATCGCGACCTGCCGGTCGAGCACCCGTGTCCTAGGCGAGATGCGCTGAGGCCGTGCCGCCCTCGCCGAGCAAGTCGCGCAGCTCGTAGCGGCCCTGGCCCCCGGCGACCGATCGGCCCCCGGCGACCGATCGCCCCCCGGCGACCGATCGCCCCGCGTGCCGGCCTGTGCGCCGTCCTGGCTCATGCTCTGGGGCTCCCATCGGCGCGGCGGCAGTGGCTGAATCCTGCTCCCACGGTCCGTGATCGCTGTCCGTGTCTTCGACGGTCGCCAGCGACTTCTCCGTGATCGAGTGGACTGTTCCCGGCCCAGTCTGCCCCAGGGCAGTGACACGTCAAGCTCGGTGCCGTTCCGTGGCCGTACGCGAAAGAAGCGTCAGGGAACGTTACGCCGGGCGTACGGCCGGTGCCCGGAATTTGCACTCGGAAGTCCGTGCAGGGTTTGATGACCGGTCCGTCTCGACTTCATCTCGGACCGGCGCCTTGCGCGGAGCCTGTAGCGTGGCCCGTGGGAAGACCGTGACAACCACCGCGCAGACCGCGGGCAGAAACGACGGCGAGGACTGATGGCACAGACGCAGCGCGCCCAGGGCCCGTCCGACCCCGAGGCGACTGGCGGCGGGATGTCAGACGCGCCGGAGATGTGGGGCAACGGCGGCCTTGTCGGAGACGGCCGGTACCGGCTGACCCACAGACTCGGCCGGGGTGGCATGGCCGAGGTGTTCGCGGCCGAGGACGTTCGCCTCGGCCGGACGGTCGCGGTCAAGCTGCTGCGCTCCGACCTCGCCGAGGACCCGGTCTCCAAGGCCCGCTTCACGCGCGAGGCCCAGTCGGTGGCCGGGCTCAACCACCACGCGATCGTCGCCGTGTACGACTCCGGCGAGGACTTCGTGGGCGGCCAGTCCGTGCCGTACATCGTCATGGAGCTGGTCGAGGGCCGCACTATCCGCGATCTGCTGCTCAACGCCGAGGCGCCCGGCCCCGAGCAGGCTCTGATCATCGTCTCGGGCGTCCTCGAGGCGCTGGCGTACTCGCACCAGCACGGCATCGTGCACCGCGACATCAAGCCGGCCAACGTCATCATCACCAACAACGGCGCGGTGAAGGTGATGGACTTCGGCATCGCCCGCGCCCTGCACGGGGCGTCCACGACGATGACGCAGACCGGCATGGTCATGGGCACGCCACAGTACCTCTCCCCGGAGCAGGCCCTCGGCAAGGCCGTCGACCACCGCTCCGACCTGTACGCGACGGGCTGTCTGCTCTACGAACTGCTCGCGCTGCGGCCGCCGTTCATCGGCGAGACACCACTGTCCGTGGTCTATCAGCACGTCCAGGACATCCCGGTGCCGCCGTCCCGGACCTCGGAGGGGACGTCGCCGCCGGAACTGGACGGGCTCGCGATGCGGGCGCTCGCGAAAGAACCGGACGACCGGTTCCAGACCGCCGAGGAGATGCGCGGTCTCGTCCAGTACGCGCTGCAGATGCTGTACGACCAGGGCGGCCACACCGGCACCTGGAACACCGGCCCGGTGGAGATGCACGACGGCCGGCACACCCCGGCGGCGGGCTTCGCCGGCACGACGGTGATGCAGCACCCCGGCGAATTCGGCACCGCCCAGATCCCACAGCCGATCCTGCCCACGGGGTACGGCTCCGGCGACGACGGCGGTTTCGAGGGGCACGGCAACCGGGGCAGTGGCCGGGGCAAGCTGTGGATCCTCGCGGTGCTCGCGATCATCGCCGTCGCGGCGGGCGTCGCGCTCGCGCTGAACCGCAACGGCAACGGCGGCGGCGATCCCAGTACGAAGAACTCGCCGACCGTGACGAAGTCCCACGAGGACAGCAAGTCCAGCCAGACGCCTACGGACGAGGCGACCGAGACGGCCACGAGCGGCAGCACGGACACGGGCACCGGCTCGGACTACACGCCGTCGTACGTACCGTCGCAGAGCTACACCCAGCAGCAGCCGACCCAACCGTCGACGACGCCGACCCAGCCCAGCACCGCGCCCACCCAGACGACGCCCACGGAGCAGCCCTCGGAGACGGCGCCCACGGGGGGCGGAGGCCAGACGGGCCCGACGGCGACGGACGGGGGCGGAGACACCCTGGGCCAGTCGCCGGTCCCCTGACCCGACCTCCACGCGCGCGTGCTGCCCGGAAACGGCTCCACGCGCGCGTGGCGTTTCTCTGGAGGAGGGCGCCCAGAGGGGGCGGGTGTCACACGAAGGTCGGTGCGGACGAGCGCGGCACGCGCCCGACGTCAGGGCACTGGCCGGGCCTGTGAGCTGCGGATTGTCGCGGAAAGTCGCGATTGGTCACATAGGGGTCGCGGGCTGATCAGTGATGGGCCGGCCCGGCCGTACCGCAGGGCTGTACCGGACCACTGGCGCCACGCCAAACGGTGTCTTCCCGTGCTCCAGGTGAGCGGGATAACGTGCCGTTGTTCCGGCCCCCTGCAAGGCTGTGACCAGCACCTGTTCCCGACTTGCGCGATTTACTTGGAAATCCAAGCAAAATCCCAGGTCAGGAGGGGTTTCACAGAAATGTGGAGCACTGGGTAACGTGCCCCTTGCAGGGCGCTCGCCGGGGCACCTGTCACGCCTGTTCCGCACGAGTCGCACCCACCCCCGTGTGTCCCGTACGGAAGAGGTGAGCCGCTCTCTCAGGCCCTGAACGGGCACGGGGGATCCCCAGGCACCCGGCGAACCCGGGGGCCGATCGACGGAGGAGCACACGTGACTGTGGAGAGCACTGCCGCGCGTAAGCCGCGACGCAGCGCCGGAAGCAAGGCCGGCACCACCGGCACCAGGCGCACCACCAGCACCGCGTCCAAGAAAAGCACCGACCTCGACCTCGTCCAGCTGCTGACACCCGAGGGCAAGCGGGTCAAGAACCCCGAGTACGACCCGTACGTCCAAGGCATCACGCCCGAACAGCTGCGCGGCCTGTACCGGGACATGGTGCTGACCCGCCGCTTCGACGCCGAGGCCACCTCCCTGCAGCGCCAGGGCGAGCTCGGCCTGTGGGCGTCGCTGCTCGGCCAGGAGGCCGCCCAGATCGGCTCCGGCCGGGCGCTGCGTGACGACGACTACGTCTTCCCGACCTACCGCGAGCACGGCGTCGCCTGGTGCCGCGAGGTCGACCCGACCAATCTGCTCGGCATGTTCCGTGGTGTGAACAACGGCGGCTGGGACCCGAACAGCAACAACTTCCACCTCTACACGATCGTCATCGGCTCGCAGACGCTGCACGCCACCGGCTACGCCATGGGCATCGCCAAGGACGGCGCCGACTCGGCCGTGATCGCGTACTTCGGTGACGGCGCCTCCAGCCAGGGCGACGTCGCGGAGTCGTTCACCTTCGCCGCGGTCTACAACGCTCCAGTCGTGTTCTTCTGCCAGAACAACCAGTGGGCGATCTCCGAGCCCACCGAGAAGCAGACCCG
>CBFHCJ010000208.1:0-9758 GCA_965654005.1 uncultured Streptomyces sp.
CGATGGACCTGGGGCCCGCCGACGGGGCGACCGCGCCCCTGGCCGGCCCGGGGCAGCAGTCCGGCTCCTGCACGTCGTGGAACGTGCTGCAGCTTACCGACGGTTCGGGCACCCGGCTGCTGACCGACCTCGGCGAGCTGGTGCCCGCGCACCTCACCGTGGGGCGGCCGGCCGCGCAGCGGGAGGCGTCGGGGGCGGCGGCGCTGCGCTCCTGGGCGCCGTTCGCGTGCTCGCTCGCGGCGGTGCGGTCGCAGGGAGTGAGGTCCGTCAACGCGTGGGAGTACGCGCGGCAGACACTGCCGGACGGGTCCGGGACGGCGGCGTGGGTGTGCACACGGGCGGAGACGTGGCGGGGCGACGGGACGCGGGTGCTGGCGCAGTTCCACACACCGGGCGGGACGTACGGGGCGGTGGCGGCGAAGGCGGAGGACGTCGCCGCGTGCGGTGCGAAGGATCCCCACGTGCTGGCGGGTGTGCTGTGGAAGTCGGCGGAGGGCGCCTGGTACCTGCTCGCCGCGGGCACCTCGGACACCGCGTCGATCCGCGCGACCGGCGGGGTGAGCGGTTCGGCGGAGGGGAACGTGCTGGCGGTGCGGACGAAGCAAGGGGCGCAGGCCGGGCTGAAGGGGACCCTGGACGACGGAAGGGCGATCAACGGGCTGCGATGAGCGCACCCGGTGATCGATAAGTGGCGGACATGTGAATCATGTGCACGACTTCGCGGCGCCGACGGCGGTCAGCGCCGCGTACGACGACGAGATGAGGGCTCTGCTGCGCCGCACCCTCCAGGACGAGTCGGCCGACGGGCCCTTCAGCGACGTCGTCGCCCGGCTGGTCTCCCTGGCGTCCTGACGACGGTCAGCTCTCGGACTTCCGGTACGACGAGTCGAGGTCGCGCACCTCGGCGGACGCGTGCAGCACCAGCCCGTCGACGGGCTTCACATGCTGCCGCAGCAGCTCCAGCGTGGTCTCGGTGAGCCGCGCCTTCGTCTCGTCGGTACGTCCGGACAGCAGCCCGAGGCTGACGTGCACGATCGCGTGCCCCTCGACGTCGCCGCCGACCGTGGTGTCCTCGGTGCGGCGGAAGTGCGTCTTGCACGCCTCGATCGACGCGGCCGCGATCTCGACGACCTCGGCGTGCAGCGCCAGGGCGAACCCGCGCCGGTCGAAGGCGTCCTGAAGAGGTGCGGAATAGTCGACGATGATGTTCGGCATGGACGGGCACTCCTGTTCTACGGCGATGACCTCACCCTAACCGCAGCGCCGGCAGCGCGATGTGGTCCTGTCGGTCCCGGCCGAAGCAGCCCGGCAGCGTGTCGCACAGCGCGCCGACACCGGGCGGGGCGTTCGGCGGCGGCCGTAGGCAACCTCAAGGGCGTCTCCGCCCGCCGGATACGCCTGGGGGCACCTCCCGGCCGAAGGCTGGGGGAGAGTTCACCGGCCGCATATGGCCGGGTGACTACGACGTCACGCTTGCAGGATCTTGCGGCAGTCTTTCGCAAGGACTTGCAGCGCTGTTAGTTTCCTTCCGCGCCCGGCGGCCGTCGACGGTACTGCGCGAGACCCCGCCGAGCCCGACTCACTCAGCAAGCGCCTCAGTCGTTTCCCATGCACCCGAAGGGAATCCATGACCCAGCACGTCACCGACGCAGTTCCCACCGACGCCTCCTCCGCCGCCTCCGGACGCCGGGAGTGGTGGCGCGACGCGGTCATCTACCAGGTCTATCCGCGCAGTTTCGCCGACGGCAACGGCGACGGCATGGGCGACCTGCCCGGCATCCGGGCCCGTCTGCCGTATCTGAAGGAGCTCGGCGTGGACGCCGTGTGGCTCTCGCCGTTCTACGCCTCCCCGCAGGCGGACGCGGGCTACGACGTCGCCGACTACCGGGCCGTCGACCCGATGTTCGGCACCCTGACGGACGCCGACGACCTGGTCCGCGCGGCGCACGCGCTGAGCCTTCGGGTCATCGTCGACGTGGTGCCCAACCACTGCTCCGATCAGCACGAGTGGTTCAAGCAGGCGCTGCGCGAGGGTCCGGGTTCGCCGATCCGGGAGCGCTTCCACTTCCGGCCCGGCAAGGGCGTGAGCGGCGAACTGCCGCCCAACGACTGGGAGTCCGTCTTCGGCGGCCCGGCCTGGACCAGGGTCGCGGACGGCGAGTGGTACCTGCACCTGTTCGCCCCCGAGCAGCCCGACTTCAACTGGGACCACCCGGCCGTGCACGACGAGTTCCGCTCCATCCTGCGGTTCTGGCTGGACATCGGCGTGGACGGCTTCCGTATCGACGTGGCACACGGCCTGGTCAAGGCGGCCGGCCTGCCGGACGTCGGCCGCGACGAGCAGGTCAAGCTGCTGGGCACCGAGGCCGTGCCGTACTTCGACCAGGACGGCGTGCACGAGATCTACCGCGGCTGGCGGCGCATCCTCGACGAGTACCAGGAAAATGAATCAGGGCCCGAAGGGCCTTCCCGGGAAGGGCGGAGGCGGGTGACGGGCGACCGTATCGCGGTTGCGGAGGCGTGGACCCCGACCGTGGAGCGCAGCGCCCTGTACCTGCGCCCGGACGAGCTCCACCAGGCCTTCAACTTCTCCTACCTGACCACCGGTTGGAACGCGGCCGACCTGCGCGAGGTCATCGAGCGCTCGCTCATCGCCATGAACGCCGTGCACGCGCCCGCGACCTGGGTGCTGTCCAACCACGACGTGGTACGGCACTCCACGCGTCTCGCGGACGGGGACGAGGTGCGTGGTCTGCGCCGGGCCCGGGCGGCGACCCTGCTGATGCTGGCGCTGCCCGGTTCGGCGTACCTCTACCAGGGCGAGGAGCTCGGCCTGCCCGAGGTCGTCGACCTGCCCGACGAGGTGCGTCAGGACCCGGCGTTCTTCCGCGGCTCGGGCCAGGACGGCACCCGTGACGGCTGCCGGGTGCCGATCCCGTGGTCGGGCGAGGTGGCGCCGTTCGGCTTCGGCCCCCTCGCGGGCGGCCCGAGCTGGCTGCCGCAGCCCGCGGACTGGAAGGGCCTGACCGTCGAGGCGCAGGAGGGAGACCCCACCTCCACGCTGGAGTTCTACCGCAGCGCGCTGGCCGTGCGCCGCGAGCACCCGGCGCTCGGGGCCGGCCGCCAGGTCACCTGGCTCAAGACGCCCGAGGGCGTGCTGGCCTTCCGCCGCGACAGCGGCGACGGCTCCTTCGTCTGCACGGTCAACCTCACCGGCGCTCCGGTCGCCCTGGCCACTCCCGGCACGCTGCTGCTGGCCAGCGCCGACGTCGAGCCGGGCGGCGAAAGGACCGAAGTGCCCGCTGATTGCACCGTCTGGTGGGCAGCCTGACATACGACCGGTACAGTCCGACCCTGTGACCACACGGCTTGCCGACATCGCAGCTCAGGCGGGAGTCAGCGAGGCGACTGTCAGCCGCGTCCTGAACGGGAAGCCAGGCGTCGCCGCGACCACCCGCCAGTCCGTCCTGGCCGCTCTCGACGTGCTGGGCTACGAGCGTCCGGTGCGGCTGCGGCAGCGCAGTGAGGGCCTGGTGGGACTGATCACCCCGGAGCTGGAGAACCCCATATTCCCGGCGCTGGCGCAGGTCATCGGCCAGGCGCTGACACGGCAGGGTTACACCCCGGTCCTGGCCACCCAGACCCCGGGCGGCTCGACCGAGGACGAGCTGACGGAGATGCTGGTGGACCGGGGGGTCTCGGGCATCATCTATGTCTCGGGGCTGCACGCGGACACCACCGCCGACATGCACCGCTATGAGCGGCTGCGCGCCCAGGGCGTTCCCTTCGTCCTGGTCGACGGCTTCTCCCCCAAGGTGCAGGCGCCGTTCATCTCCCCCGACGACCGGGCGGCGATGACGCTGGCGGTCACGCACCTGGTGTCCCTGGGCCACTCCCGCATAGGGCTGGCCCTGGGGCCGAAGCGGTTCGTGCCGGTGCAGCGGAAGACAGAGGGCTTCGTGCGCGCGGTCCAGAAGCAGCTCGGCCTGGCTCCGGCCGACATCGAGGAGCAGCTGATCCAGCACTCCCTGTACTCGCTGGAGGGCGGCCAGGCGGCGGCGTCCGCGCTGATCGACCGGGACTGCACGGCGGTGGTGTGCGCGAGCGACATGATGGCGCTCGGGGCGATACGCGCGGCGCGGCAGCGTGGGCTGGAGGTCCCCACGCACATATCCGTCGTGGGCTTCGACGACTCCCCGCTCATCGCGTTCACGGATCCCCCGCTGACGACGATCCGCAAGCCGGTGCCGGCGATGGGGCAGGCGGCGGTGCGTACGTTGCTGGAGGAGATCGGCGGGACGCCCGCGCCTCACAGTGAGTTCGTGTTCATGCCGGAGCTGGTGGTGCGGGGATCGACCGCTTCGGCGCGCTGCGCGCGGAGTCGTCCGTAGGCAGTGGTTCGCGGGCTCCCCGGGGGCCCACCAGGTGGACAACATGCAACCGGAACCCTTCCAAGGGATGATCGGTGGGGCAACTCTTTTCTGGCAGACTCTGTGCCTATGGGCGAAAACACCCTGACGACCGTGGGAGGCCAGGAACAGGCCGTTCCGCAGACCGTCACGGACAACTCGGAGGACCGCGCGAGGCAGGGCCTCCTGCGCCGGCTCCGTACCCCCCGCCGTCCTCGCTTCTGGTTCGAGATCCTGCTGATCGCGGTCAGCTACTGGACCTACTCGTTGATCCGCAACGCGGTGCCGGAGCAGAAGGCCGAGGCGCTGGGCAACGCGGGGCGGCTGTGGCGCCTCGAGAACCACCTGGGGATCGCAGTCGAGGACTCGGTCAACCATGCCGCCAACTCGGTGGCCTGGCTGATCGTGGGGATGAACTACTACTACGCGACCCTGCACTTCGTGGTCACCCTGGGTGTGCTGGTGTGGCTGTACCGCAGCCATCCCGGCCGGTACGCGGCGGCCCGGCTCGCGCTGTTCTCCACCACGGGGGTGGCGCTGCTCGGCTACTACTTCTTCCCGCTGGCGCCACCGCGACTGATGCGGGGCGGGGACTTCGTGGACACCGTGGTGGTGCACCAGACCTGGGGTTCCATGGCGTCCGGCGACCTGAAGCACATGTCGAACCAGTACGCCGCGATGCCGTCGATGCACATCGGCTGGTCGCTGTGGTGCGGACTGACGATCTTCGCCCTCGCGTCGGTGCCGTGGGTGCGGATCCTGGGTCTGCTGTACCCCGCGACCACCCTGGTGGTGATCGTCTCCACGGCGAACCACTTCTGGCTGGACGCGGTGGGCGGGACGGTGTGCCTGGCGTTCGGCTTCACGGTGGCGTGGCTGTGGTACGGCGCTTTGCCGTACGCGCTGCCGCGCCGGGCGGGCGGGGCGACGCCGGTACCGGTCCGGGCGTGAGCGGCGGCTCGACCGGTCACGCGCCGTAGAACAGCTCCTCCACGACCGCCCGGGCCCTGCGCGTCGTACGCCGGTAGTCGTCCAGCATGTCGCCCACGTGCCCCGGTCCGTACCCCAGATAGCGCCCCACCGCGGCGAGCTCCCGGCTCTGGGACGGGAACGTGTCGCCCGCCCGGCCCCGTACCAGCATCACCGCGTTACGCACCCGAGTCGCCAGGACCCAGGCCTCGTCCAGGACGGCCGCGTCCTCGCCCCGGATCAGCCCGACGGCGCACGCGGCGGCGAGGGCGGCGCGGGTGCGGGTGGTGCGCAGGCCCGGTTCCGCCCAGCCGTGCCGCAACTGCAACAGCTGCACCGTCCACTCCACGTCGGACAGACCGCCCCGGCCGAGCTTCGTGTGCAGCGTCTTGTCGGCGCCCCTGGGCAGCCGCTCCGACTCCATACGGGCCTTCAGGCGCCGGATCTCGCGTACGGCGTCCTCGCCGAGGCCCTCCGCCGGGTAGCGCAGCGGATCGATCAGCTCGATGAAGCGGCGGCCCAGGTCCTCGTCCCCGGCGACGGGCTCGGCCCGCAGCAGCGCCTGCGACTCCCAGACCAGCGACCAGCGACGGTAGTAGGCCTCGTACGACGTCAGGGTGCGGACCATCGGTCCCGACTTGCCCTCCGGCCGCAGGTCGGCGTCGATGAGCAGCGGCGGGTCGGTGCTCGGGAGCTGGAGCAGCCTGCGCATCTCGGTGACGACCGTGTTCGCGGCCTCGGCCGCCTCCCGTTCGTCCGCGCCCTCCCGCGGCTCGTGTACGAAGAGCACGTCCGCGTCGGAGCCGTAGCCCAGCTCGTGTCCGCCGAAGCGGCCCATGCCGATGACCGCGAACCGGGTGGGCAGCGTGTCTCCCCAGCCGTCCCTCACGACCGCGCGAAGCGTGCCGGCCAGGGTCGCCGCCGTCAGGTCCGAGACCGCGCCGCCGACCAGGTCCACCAGGGCGCCCTGGTCCGGCAGGGCGGGCGCGTCCTCGGTGCCGTACGAGCCGACGATGTCCGTGGCGGCCGTGCGGAACAGCTCGCGGCGCCGCACCCCGCGCGCCACCGTCACCGCCTGCTCGGCGTTCTCCGCGCGGCCCACCGCGGCCAGGGTCTCCTGCTCCAGATGGGCGCGGGAACGGGGTTCGAGTCCGCCGCCGTCCCCGTCGCCGAGGAGGGCCACCGCCTCGGGGGCGCGCATCAGCAGGTCGGGGGCGAGCTTGCCGGCGGACAGGACGCGGGCGAGGTTCTCGGCGGCGGCGCCCTCGTCGCGCAGCAGCCGCAGGTACCACGGGGTCTTGCCGAGCGCGTCCGAGACCTTGCGGAAGCCCAGCAGGCCGGCGTCCGGGTCGGCGGAGTCGGCGAACCAGCCGAGCAGGACGGGCAGCAGGGTGCGCTGGATGGCGGACTTGCGGGTGACGCCGGACGCCAGCGCCTCCAGGTGGCGCAGGGCGGCGGCTGGATCGGCGTAGCCGAGGGCGACGAGGCGTTCCCGTGCCGCGTCGGGGCTGAGGCGGGCCTCGCCTGGGGCGAGCTGGGCGACGGCGTCGAGCAGCGGCCGGTAGAAGAGCTTCTCGTGCAGACGTCGTACGACGCTGGTGTGCCGCTTCCACTCGCGCTGCAGCTCGGCGACGGGCTCGGTGCGCAGGCCGAGGGAGCGGCCGAGGCGGCGCAGGTCGTTCTCGTCCTCGGGGACGAGGTGGGTGCGGCGCAGCCGGTAGAGCTGGATGCGGTGCTCCAGGGAGCGCAGGAAGCGGTAGGCGTCGTCGAGCTGCACGGCGTCGGCGCGCCCGACATAGCCGCCCGCCGCGAGCGCCTTCAGCGCGTCGAGCGTGGTGCCGCTGCGCAGCGAGGTGTCGGACCGGCCGTGCACCAACTGCAGCAGCTGTACGGCGAACTCGACGTCCCTCAGGCCCCCCGGCCCCAGCTTCAGTTCGCGCTCGACCTCCGCGGCCGGGATGTTCGCGACGACCCGGCGGCGCATCCTCTGCACGTCGGCGACGAAGTTCTCGCGTTCGGCGGCCTGCCAGACGAGGGGGGCGAGGGTGGCGACGTACTCCTCGCCGAGGTCCATGTCCCCGGCCACCGGGCGCGCCTTGAGCAGGGCCTGGAACTCCCAGGTCTTGGCCCAGCGCTGGTAGTAGGCGAGGTGGCTGCTGAGGGTGCGGACGAGCGGACCGTTTCTGCCCTCGGGGCGCAGATTGGCGTCGACGGGCCAGATGGTGCCCTCGATGGTCGACTCGGAGCAGATCCGCATCATGTGCGAGGCGAGCCGGGTCGCGGCCTGCAAGGCCTTGCGCTCGTCGGCGCCGCCTTCGGCCTCGCCTACGAAGATGACGTCGACGTCGGAGACGTAGTTCAGCTCGTGGCCGCCGCACTTGCCCATACCGATCACCGCGAGCCGGCAGATCTCGGCGTCGTGGGGGGCCGCGGCCCGGGCGATGGCGAGGGCGGAGCGCAGGGTGGCGGTGGCGAGGTCGGCCAGTTCGGCGGCGGTCTGGGCGACGTCGGTGGTGCCGCACACGTCGCGCGCTGCGATCGACAGCAGACAGCGGCGGTAGGCGACGCGCAGCGAGACGGGGTCGGTGGCCAGCTCGAGCTGCCGTTCGAACTCCGTCACCCCGGGGTGGAGGTCCTGTGGCTCGTAGTTGAGGAGCTCGTGCCAGTCGCCGGGGTGGCGGGCGAGGTGGTCGGCGAGCGCGGTGGAGGCGCCGAGGACACCGAGCAGCCGGTCCCGCAGGGGCTTGGCCGAGATCAGTGTGTCGAGCAGCTCGCGCCGGGCGGTGGGGACGGGCTGTGCCTCCAGCAGCCGGACGAGACCGCGCAGCGCCAGATCGGGGTCGGCGGTGGCGCCCAGGGCGTCGAGCAGGACGGGATCGGTCCTTATCGGCGCCAGCTCGACGCTCTCCAGGAGCCGCTCGGCGGCGGAGGGGTCGGTGAAACCGTGCCGCAGCAGACGGGTGAAGGTACTGCTTCTGCGTCCCGGCACCGTCATCCTCGGCCTCCCGTCGAACCCGCGCTCTCGTACACAAACCGTCGGATGAACCCGCACTCGCACAAGCCATCGGATCAGGGTCGTACGAGCCCGAGCCTAACTCGCACCCTCGTACTGTCGCTGCGCCGCCGTTTCCGCCACGGGATGCGGCTGTGCGTCACCGACGCCGAGGCGGCGTACGAGGAGCTGACCGCGTGCGGGGTCGGCGTGGGCGAACCGGGGACCTTCGCGCGGCAGGACGGCGCCGGCTTCAGCTCGGAGGAGGAGCCGGCTTCGGCTTGGGGGAGGGTCGGCGATCCAGGAGCATCGACGGCGCCCCACAAGGACGCTTTACCGAATGCTTACCGAACTGGCCGCTCGGCGAAGGTAGTTGACGCGGCAATAGTTCACACGCTCTTAATCCGCCGGGCCATATCGCGTGGTTGCAGAGGGTTCTTGGCGTGGCCATGCTCTCTCCGCACCACCACCCCCGTCCCCTTCCTCTTACCGGAGGTAGATGTGTCCCGCAGTTCCCTGTTCCGCCGCAGCCGCGCCGCCGTGGCGTCCGCTGCCGCCTTCGCCGCCGCGGCGGTCGGCCTGTGGACCGGGCTCGGCAGCGAGGCCGCGCACGCCGCGGGCGCCGTCCCGTCCCCGGACCACGTGGTCGTCGTGGTCATGGAGAACCACGCGTACAGCCAGATCATCGGCTCCTCCAGTGCCCCGTACATCAACTCGCTCGCGTCCGGCGGTGGCCTGCTCACCCAGTCGTACGCCATCACCCACCCCAGCCAGCCCAACTACATGGCGCTGTTCTCCGGCGGCCTCCAGGGCATCACGGACGACAGCTGCTACACGCCCGGCTTCTCCTCCGCCGCGAACCTGGCCTCCGAGCAGCTCGCGGCGGGCCGGACCTGGGCGAGCTACAACGAGTCGCTGCCCAGCCAGGGCTCGACCGTGTGCACCCAGGGCAACTACGCGCGCAAGCACAACCCGTGGTTCGCGTTCAGCAACGTGCCGACGTCCAGCGCGAAGACCTTCGCGCAGTTCCCGACGGACTACACCACGCTGCCGCAGATGTCCTTCGTTACCCCCAACCTGTGCAGCGACATGCACGACTGCTCGGTGTCGACCGGTGACACCTGGATCAAGAACAACCTGGGCGCCTACGCCACCTGGGCCAAGACCCACAACAGCCTCCTCGTCGTCACCTTCGACGAGGACAACAGCCAGAGCGGCAACCGCATCGCCACGGTGCTGTACGGCCAGCCGGTGACCCCCGGCTCCACCAGCGCCACCACGTACAACCACTACAACCTGCTCCGCACCCTGGAGGACACGCAGGGCCTGACGACCCACGCGGGCAACGCGGCCACCGCCGGCGACATCACCGGAATCTGGGCTCCCTG
>CBFHCJ010000209.1:0-9733 GCA_965654005.1 uncultured Streptomyces sp.
TGGTCTTCCTCGTCCTGCTCGGCGCGGCCACCGCCGAGGCGAGCCAGATCACCGGGACCCTCCTGGTCTTCGCCCTGATGGTGATCCCGGCCGCCACCGCACAGGTCCTCACCGCCCGCCCCTGCCTGAGCCTGGCCCTGGCCGTCCTGCTGGCGTTCGCCGCCACCTGGCTAGGGCTGACCGCCGCCTACTACTCGCCCTACCCCCTGGGCTTCTTCGTGACTTCCATCGCCTTCGGCGGATACCTGCTCGCCCTGGGCTCCCGCTCGCTCCGCGCGGTGGTCGGCCGCCGGATCGGGTCCTGGCCCGCCGCCCGGGAGGTGTCGGCATGACCCTCCTGCTTGCCGCCACCCCGCTGTCCCATCCGTTCTTCCAGCACGCCTTCCTCGCAGGGACCGCGATCGCCGCCGCCTGCGGGCTGGTCGGCTACTTCCTGGTCCTGCGCGCCCAGGTCTTCACTGCCGACGCGCTCAGCCACGTCGCCTTCACCGGCGCGATGGCCGCCCTCGCCTTCGGCTACGACCTGCGCCTGGGGCTGTTCGCCGCCACCATCGCCATGGCGCTGCTCTTCGGCACCCTTGGCCGCCGGGCCCGACCCGACGACGTGGTCATCGGGAGCGTCTTCTCCTGGATCCTGGGCCTGGGCGCCTTCTTCATCACCCTCTACACGACCTCCCACAGCACCACCAACGGCACCGCCGGCGTCAGCGTGCTGTTCGGCTCCATCTTCGGCATCTCCACCGACAGCGCGGTCGACGCCACCGTGGTGGCCGCCGTAGTCGCTCTGCTGGTGGTCCTGATCGCCCGGCCGCTGCTGTTCGCCACACTCGACGAGGCCGTGGCCGCCGCGCGCGGGGTGCCGGTACGCCTGCTCGGCTACGGCTTCCTCGCCCTCGCCGGCATCAGCGCCGCCGAGGCGACCCAGGCCGTCGGCTCCCTGCTCCTGCTCGGCCTGCTCGCCGCTCCGGCAGGAGCCGCGATCCGGCTCACCGACCGGCCCTACCGAGCGCTCGCCCTCTCGGCCGGGCTGGCGGTGCTGGAGATGTGGGCGGGGCTGTTCGCTTCCTACGCGGTGCCGAGGATGCCGCCGAGCTTCGCCATCATGGCCGTCGCCACCGCCGTCTACGCCGCCACGTTCCTGAAACGACGACCCGTCTCCGGTCCCCGCACACGAACCGCTGTCCCCACCGGCGCATGAGTATCTGAGCGAGGCACGCTGATGGCAGGCATCCGGCAACAGACCCCGACACCGTCGGACGAAGTCGCGTTGATCGGCCGCCATACCCAGCAACGCTCCGTCGTCCTCGAGGCGCTCATCCGGGCCGACGGCTTCGTCAGCGCCCAAGTCCTCCATGGTCAACTGGCCTCCGACGGCACGCCCGTCGGCCTGTCGACGGTCTACCGCACCCTGACCGCCCTCACCGACGCCGGCCGGGCCGACCTGGTCCGCGACACGAACGGTGAAAGGCTCTTCCGCTACCGCCCCGGCCCCGACCACCGCCACTACCTGATCTGCACGGAATGCGGTCTGAGCCGCCCCGTCGACTCCGGCCCGGTCGAGGACTGGGCCGACGGCATCGCCCAGGACTTCGGCTTCGCGAACGTCCGGCACACGGTCGAACTTTCCGGAGTGTGCCCGGGCTGCGGCCGAGGACATGCGGCAGCCGACGGATCCTTGCAGGGGGCTGGTGACGTCGGTTGACGTCAGTCACAGCAGCCGCACTCGCCGACCGGCTCAGTACGGGCAGCCGCACCCACAGCGGTCGTAGGGGTGACGCAGCACCCTTGGCGCCGGCGGTGAGGGCGGCGATCGCCTCGATGGCGTTGTAGGTGATGGTCGCGGCGGCCAGCAGCCGGATCCGCCTGGTGAGCGCGCTGCGCCTCGCCGGGCCCTGGCCGAGGGACACGGATATCTCCGCGGTCATGGTCAGCAGCACCCCTCGGTCTCGGCATCGGCACACGTTCGGTCACCCTCGACGGCGACCACGGCGTGGGCCGCTTCGACTACCTGCTCATCGAGTCGTCCGGCAGGATCCTGCCGATGTGCCGCCAGTTGATCACCGGTGTGCCGTCGGGGCCGACCTGGCCGGGGAGCCGGCCGCCGTGCTCGCGCGGCCGGTCCAGGTAGGCGGTCATCCGCGTGCGGATCGTCACCGGCGACCGGGTGGCGCCGCCCAGCTGGCGCAGGCGTGATTCCTCGTATTCGGCCTGCGCGGCCAGGATGTCCTCGGCGAAGTCCTCGGTGAACCGGATCGCCCAGATCGGCAGGTGCTGCATGGTCAGCTCACCGATGCGGGGCGTGCGGTTGTCCCGGTCCGCACGCAGCCGCCCGAACAGATCGCGTGGCTCCTCCCCTCCCCAGGGTGGGACGGCCGGAACCGGCGCCCCGGCGGGTGCTTCCTCGCAGTCGACGGCATGGATGATGCCGCGGCCGCGCTCCAGCTTCTGCAGCGCCTCTTTGGGACATTAGGCTGTGCAGCTGCATCGCCTCGCCGGCGGCGGCGTCGGTGTGCCCGACCACGAGGATGTCGCGCCCGCGGTTCTCGTACCCGTCACAGGTGATGCACCAGAACATGCTGCGGCCGACGTACTGTTCCCAGCCGGGAAAGTGCGGGAAGTGGTCGAGCACTCCGGTCGCCAGTACGACGACTCGGCCGTGCCAGGCGTGGCCGCCCTGGGCGCCGGCGACGAACCCCTGCTCGGCGTCGCCGCTGATCTGGGTGACGTGGTGGTGTACGAAGCGGATGTTGTCGTACCGGGCGAGTTGCCGCCGCGCCAGTTCGCGCAGCCCGACGGTGGCGATGCCGTCGGGAAAGCCCAGGTAGTTGTGGTTGGTCTGGTGGCGTGTGGAGCGGCCGTGCCCGGTGTCGAAGACCAGCACGCTGCGGTTGTAGCGCGCCAGGTACAAGGCCGCGGAAAGCCCGCCGGGGCCTCCGCCGACGACGAGCGCGTCAGCCGATGTTCCGGAAGGGTTGTGCGGGTCGGTCACGATGCTGGTTCCTTCGCGTTGTCGACGCAGTGGCTGCAAGTGGGGGCCGAGGGACACGGACCTGTCGGAAGTCCCGGTCGAAGGGCCGGGTCAGCCGGGCGTGGGGTGGGCCGAGGGGCGGGCGTCGCTCGGGGCGTCCGCCCGCCTCTGGGTGCGCGCGACGAACTGCGCCTCCAGCACGTTCAGCCCGATCAGCACGCCGGCGAGCGTGGCGAGGGAGGCCAGCGCCGGGATCCGGGGAGCCGCCGGCAGCAGCGCCAGGCAGGCCGCGGCGGCGGTGAGCCGGGAGGTGGCCGGGGTGTGGAACGTCTTCCAGCGCGTGTACCCGAAGGTGGCCAGGTACAGGGCTGCTCCGCCGAACAGCAGTGCGGCGGAGCCGGTGTGCAGGTGGGCCACCGGGTGCGGGACGATCTCCTCGATGGCCGCCGCGATGGCGATGATGCCGCCGATGAATCCCAGGTGCCCGTACGCGAGCACCGGGCGGATCACCTCGATGGTGACCTGAGCGGTCCGCAGGGCGTGCCGGATCACGTCGGCGGTGAACGCGAAGTAGACCCACCACAGAGCGCAGGCGAGCGCGAAGGCCATGGCCACCGTGATGAGCCGGGCCGTGGTCGCCGGCTGGTGCGCGGCCGTGATCCCGGTCGCCGCGACGGACTCTCCGAGGGCGATGATCAGGAAGAGTCGATACCGTTCGGCCAGGTGGTTCGGCTCGAACGAGATCCGGGCCAGCCTACGGCGGGTCAGGTAGGGCACGACCAGGTCCACCCCTGCCGCCGTGGCCCACAGTGCGACCCGGCCGCTGTCGTGGACCAGTCCGCCGGCCACGAGCACGGGCCCGGTGACGAAGGCGCCGGCGGTGTACGGGGTGAACCCGACAGCGCGGTAGCCACGCTGCGCCAGCAGGAACAGCACCAGGCGTGCAGCCCAGTAGCTGCCGCCGAACAGCAGCCCGCGGGAGCCGTACGCCTGGGGCAGGGCCAGCGCCATGAACAGGCCGCAGAGCCCGACCGCGAACACACCGAGACGGTCGAAGGTCTGGTCCGTGTCGCGCTGGTTGGCGTGCATCGTGGTGCCGCCCCACGTCCAGAATATCGGTATGAACACCACCACGGCCCGCCCGACGCCGGACCAGTGGTGGTCGGCGTGCAGAAGGCTGGCCACCTGGGTGATGGCGACGACGAACACCAGGTCGAAGAACAGCTCCGCCCAGGTGACCTGCTTGTCCTGATCGGGCATCTCGTGCGCCTCCTGCCGCGGTTGCACCGTGTTGAGTCGTGCCGGTCAGGCGTTCAGCGCCTGGTGGGCGACATAGCTGTCGGCGGTCTGCTGCAGTCTCGCCAGTTTCCCGTCCCGCACGGTCCACAGGCGCCGGCATGCGTGAGGATGGGTGGACGAGCAGCTGACCTTGGGCGAGCCGGGTAGTCGCCGTCACTACGCGCGGATCAGGGCGATGTTGAAGTCGAAGATGCCGAGTACGCCCGAGAGCATGAAGTAGAGCGGCCGTACATCTCGGTGACGCGCGCGGCTCGGATGCCGCCGAGGTCGACCATCGCCTCCTCCGGCCAGCCGAACTCACGCAGCAGGCCCTTGACCGTTTCCTTGGCACCGCTGTCCTCGCCTGCCAAGAAGACGTTGTGCCGGCCGGACACCCGCGCCGGATCGATCATCACCTCGAAGAACACCGTGTTCAGCGTCTTCACGACGCGGGCGTCCGGAAAGACGCGCTGGATCTGCTCGCCGAGGCTGTCGGTGTTGGCGACCGTGAGCAGCGGCGGCATCCCCTGGGAGAAGTCGAGGGACAGCGCGAGGTCGACGACCACCTTGCCGGCCAGGTTCGCCGCACCGGTTGCCTCGAGCGCCGCCAGCGAGACCGTGCCCGCGGTCGCGTTGACGATGAGTTCGCCGTGCGCGCCCGCCTCCGGGAACGGCACCAGCCGCACTCCGGGATTGGCCTGCTCCCACTCGGCATAGGGCGGGTGCCCCAACGCGTCCGGCTCGGTGCGCGCCAGGGTCTGCTTTACATCCCGTGTGCCGATCATGACATCGTGCCCGAGCCCCGTCAGCCGCGCCGCGAGCGCGCGGCCGACCATCCCGGTACCGAGAACGGCGATCTTCATACGAACTCCCGCGATTTGGTAAAGAACCTCTGCCATTCAGGCCGGTCTGTCCGAAGCACCTGACTGCCTGGAGAAGGGCTTCAGCGGTGCAGAACGCCCTCGACCGCGAACGCCGCGAGGGTGGGCTTCCTGATCGGTGCGTCGCCGAGTGCTTCGTCGATCGCGGCGAGCACGTCGTCGGTGAGCTGCACACGCGATGCCTGTGCGTTGGCTCGCACCTGGTCGGGCCGGGAGGCACCGGTGATCGCCGCGGCCACCTCGCCGCGGCGCAGCACCCAGGCCAGCGCCAGGATCGGCAGGCTCACGCCCGCGTCCTCGGCGACCGGGACGAGCCGCTGCACGGCCTCCAGGGTCGCCTCGCTCCAGACGTAGTCCTTGCCGATGCTCATCGCGTCGTCGGCGAAGCGGCTGCCGCTGGGCGCCGGCTGTCCCGGCCGGTACTTGCCCGTGAGCACGCCCTGCGCCAGCGGGGACCACACGATGTTCGAAATGCCGTGGGCCGAGCACAGCGGGAACACCTCTGCCTCGGGAGCCTGCCACAGCATCGAGTACTGCGGCTGCGAGGAAACGAACAGATCGGGTCCGGCGACGTCGATGGCGGCCTGGATCTGCCGGGGAGTCCATTCGCTGAAGCCGAGGTAGCGGACCTTGCCCTGCTGCACGACCTTCTGCAGAGCCTCGATCGTCTCCTCGATCGGCACGGTCACATCGAAGCGGTGGGCCTGGTAGAGGTCGACGTAGTCGGTCCGCAGGCGCCGCAGGGAGGCGTCGATCTGCTTGGTGATCTGATCGGCCGACAGGCCCTGGTCGGTCTCCGACATGGGCCCCCACACCTTGGTGGTCAGGATGTAGGACTCACGCGGGTGCTTGGAGAGGATCTCGCCCCAGACGGTCTCTGCCGCGCCCTGGCCGTAGACGTTGGCGGTGTCGAAGAAGGTGATGCCCGCCTCGAACGCTGCCTCGGTGCAGGCGCGAGTCTGCTCAGTCGGCACGCCGCCGGCGAAGGTGAGCCACGAGCCCAGCGCGATCTCGGAGACGTGCAGGTCCGAGCTTCCGAGCCGGCGATACCGCATGAAGGTATCTCCTTGGTGGTTGAAGTGACGATGGTGCCGAGCGCCCGAACGCGGTCGGCACCGGTCCCTGAAATGGGCCGTCACCATGCAACCGGCTCCGACCGCGGTGTGGGAGTCACAGCTGGTACCTCCCAGTCGCGCTGCGGCCCACCTACGCTGGGCTTATGGACCACCGCGCTGAAACCCGCACGTTTCTCACGTCTCGGCGCGCCAGGATCACGCCCGAGCAGGCCGGCCTGACAGCCGGCGGCGAGCGCCGGGTGACCGGTCTACGCAGGGGCGAGGTCGCGACGCTCGCCGGGATCAGCGTCGAGTACTACACCCGCATGGAACGCGGCCACCTCGGCGGAGTCTCCGAGAGTGTCCTGAACGCGGTCGCCCGTGCGCTGCAACTCGACGAGACGGAGCGGGCGCACCTGTTCGACCTCGCTCGCGCGGCCAACACCACCACCGCCCGACGGCGCAAGCCCGTCCAGCCGGCCGTGCGGCCCAGCGTGCAGCGGCTCATCGACGCGTTGACCGGAGTGCCCGCGTTCGTGCGCAACAACCGCTTCGACATCGTGGCGGCCAATCCACTCGGGCGCGCGCTGTTCTCGGAGATGTTCGCCGGCGCGGTGGGAACGGCGAACTCCATGCGGTTCGCCTTCCTCGACCCCCGGGCGACATTGTTCTACGTCGACTGGGAACGCGTCGCCCGGCACAGCGTCGGGGCGCTGCGCGTCGAGGCGGCCAGGAACCTGCACGACCGCGAGCTGTCCAACCTCGTCGGCGAACTCGCCACCCGCAGTGACGCCTTCCGCGCCCTGTGGGCCGACCACGACGTACACGTCTACCAGGGCGGGATGAAACGCATCCGGCATCCCGACGTCGGCGAGCTGGAACTGGCGCACGAGGTGATGGCACTGCCCGGCAACGACGGTCTGACCGTGTGCACCTACAGCGCCGACCCCGGCAGCGTCTCCGCCGACGGCCTCAAGCTTCTGGAAAGCTTGTCCGCCACAGAGGTCGAGATGGGTGAGATCTCCTGATCAACCATTCCGGATTCCGCGCTGGGAGCCCTTCGGACAACCGCTGTGGCGGGAGGCCGCTGGGCGATCAGTGCGGGTCGGTGGGGCGGGCCGAGCCAGGTCCTGGCGGGGAACCCCGAGCACAAGGGCCGGCGAACGGGCGGCTGAGAGCGCCCCGGCCTCATGCCCCCGGGACTTCGGGCGGGAACAGGTTCAACGTGACCGACCCCATCACGGCCCAGACCGCCATGTAGATGTCCTGACGCTGGTGGTCGGTGTCGATCCCTCGGTGGCGATGCTCGCTCAGGCCGGGCGGTTCACCCCCTACCTGGACCGCAGCGGCGTGTCCCAGCGGGTGAACGGCAAGCCGTTCCTCGCCCCGGGCGTGGCCGGCGTGCCGGCCTAGCGGACCGCAGGGACGGACAGTCGAAGGCCGGCCCTCGCCACACGCGGGGGCCGGCCTTCGTCGTGCTCAGTGCGCCGCGCGCACCGCCGAGACCAGTCCGCCGGTGCCCTCGTCCTGCTGCGGCGGGGTGAGCACCGGACGCCCGTAGGCCTCGGCGCGCTCACGCAGGGTGAAGGTCTCCGCCTCCCAGCCGAGACCGTCCAGCCAGCCGACCAGGTCCTCCGGCATCTCCGAGACCCACATCGACGCTGCCGATCCCGGAGCGGCGTCCCCGCGGAAGCGATCGACCACACCGCGCGAGGCCAGTGTCAGGCCCATCCTGCTGCCTGAAGCGGACAGCGCGCCGACGCGTTCGAGCAGCGACTGCACCGCGTCCTCGGGCAGATAGATCAGCAGTCCCTCGGCGATCCACACCGTCGGCTGCGCCGGATCGTGCCCGGCCGCGGCCAGGGCGCCGGGCCAGTCCTCGCGCAGGTCGACCGGGACGGTGATCCGCTCGCAGCGCGGAACGGCCCGCTCCTGACGCAGCACCGAGGCCTTGAAGCCCAGCGGTTCGGCCGTGTCGACCTCGAACAGCCGGGTTCCCGCAGGCCAGTCCATCCGGAAGGCCCTGCTGTCCATCCCGGCTCCGAGCAGTACGACCTGCCGGACGCCGGACGCGACCGCCCGGTCCAGCAGGTCGTCCAGGAACTTCGTCCGGATGACGATCGAGAAGGCCACACCGAGCCAGCGGCGCCGCGCCGCCTCGTCCGCGCGCGGGGGTGGCGGCGTCCCGGGGCCTCTCCCGCCGGCCGTGGCGAAGGCCAGCGCCAGCGGGTCCCGGAACAGCGGCTGCTCACGTGCCGTCTCCATCGCCCTCACCCGGGCCACGCCCACGGCTGTGGCCCACACCCCGGACGGCTCGACCCGTCCCGCCGCATCAGTCATGCGTTCAGCCTAGCCAGGCTGCCGGGGCGTCACACCGGCGTGGTGGGAAACAGCGCTCCGGGGGCCAGGTCCAACCTGGTGGCGACGACGTCCTTGGGCGAGGTGAGGTCCAAGTGCCAGTCGCCGAGCGGCGTTTGGCGCGCGTGATCATTGATCGTGCTGCTGCGACTGGAGTATTCACCGTCAGTCGGTGAACATGAGCCGGGTGTCGGTTGTGCTGATGACATCGCGCGGACGGCTGCTGACCTTCCCACCCTTCTCTGCGGCGGCCTTCACGCCGCGAGCTCAGTCGCATCTTCGAGTGGCACACGATCGATCTATAGTTGGCCTCATGAGCCGTTGGCAGGAGTTGACCGGGGGGACGTCCGGACAGGACTACGCTGCGCGGTTCGCGGCCCTGGCCCGTAGCGGGAAGGATGTGCACGGTGAGGCGCGGTTCTGCGCAGCGCTCGTGCCTGCTGGAGCGCGGGTGCTGGACGCCGGGTGCGGTACCGGACGGGTCATGGTCCGGCTTGCGGAGCTCGGGTACGACTGTGTCGGGGTGGATCTTGATGCGTCGATGCTGGCAGTGGCGCAGAAGCAGGCGCCGGGACTGCCCTGGTTCCAGGTTGATTTGGCCGGGTTTGATCCGGATCTGCTCGGCATCGCAGCCGACTTCGATCTCGTGGTGGCTGCAGGCAATCTTTTCCCGTTGCTCGCTGGTGGCACCGAGGCGACGGTGGTCAAACGCCTGGCCGCGGCCCTGTGTCCGGGCGGTCTGATGGTCGCCGGCTTCGGCCTGGACGAGGCCCACCTGCCCGTGCCGCCCAGCATCACCTTGCCAGAGTACGACGGCTGCTGCGCCGCGGCCGGCCTCACCTTCGTCGATCGCTTCGCTACCTGGGACGCTGACCCTTATGACGGCGGCGGCTATGCCGTCAGCGTCCACCGCCGGTGAGGTTCTGCGGGACATTTTGATGACTCGCGCCCGCCAGCCGTCCAGCAGCTTTTCCGAGCGGTCCGCAAGTCCGGCGAAGCGAAGGCGCGGGGCCGGCCGCTGTGGCAGGACAAGATCTTCGCGCGGGTACGCGTTGGGGGCGCGGCGGGTTCGGGGCGGGTGGTGGTGTGGCCGTGGCGGCACCGGTAGCCGGGACGGTGGTGGGTCCCATGGGATTCCATGCGCCGGACGCACGCGGCGTGGCGGGCGGCCGGCCGCCGATCAGGGGGGCACC
>CBFHCJ010000210.1:0-9722 GCA_965654005.1 uncultured Streptomyces sp.
CCGGGTGTGCCGGCCCGGGGGTGGCTGCCCGGCCGGTCCGCCGAGGGTCCTGCCTCAGCTGAGTGTCACCTGCCGGTTGGTCAGCCCGCCGCGCGCCCGGCGCTCCTCCGCCGTGAGCGGCACGTCCGACGCCAGGGCGGTCGCCAGACGTTCGGCGAACTCGGCCGCCGGCTTCTCGATGTCCTCCGCGCTCACCCCGCTCGGCAAGTCCCAGACCGGCACCGTGAGCCCGTGCGCACGGAAGGAGCCGACCAGACGCGTGCCCTCGCCGAGGCTCGACTGCCCGGCCGCGTGCAGCCGCGCGAGAGCGTCCAGCAGCTGCTCCTCGGCGTGCGGCATGACCCACCGCAGGTGGTTCTTGTCCGGCGTCTCGCACCAGTACGCGGCGTCCACGCCCGTGAGCCGCACGGTGGGGATGGCGGCGGCGTTGGCCCGCTCCAGGGAGGCCGTCACCTCCGGCGTCGTGTTCTCCGCGTCGGGGACCCAGAACTCGAAGCCGCTCTGCACCACCGGCTCGAAGGCGCCTTCGAGGTCCAGCAGGTCCTGCAGCCGCGGGCTGTCGGCGGGCGCGCGGCGGCCCTGGACGGGGGTGCCGGGTTGGGTGGCGAGAGCGCGCTGGAGGGTGTCCGCGAGGTCGCGGCTGATGTCGCCCGACGCCGTGTCGTTCTGCAGGCCGAGCAGGACCGAGCCGTCGTCGCGGCGCAGCGCCGGCCATGCCATCGGCAGGACCGTGGCGAGCGTGACCGAGGGGACGCCCTCGGGGAGACCGCCCTTGAGGTTCAGCTCGACGGTGGCCGCCGGCACCAGCTCGCGCAGCGCCACCCAGTCGCACTCGCCCGGAAGTGCCTCGAACGGGCGCTGCACCAACTCGGTCACCGCGTGCGCGGCGGCCCGTCCGTGGCATGCCTTGTAGCGGCGGCCGCTGCCGCAGGGGCAGGGCTCCCGGGCGCCGACGGCCGGGACGTCAGCGTCGCTGAGCTGCGGGCGCTTGGCCTTGGTCTGAGGTCGCTTCTTGGCCATCGTGGGTGTCTCCCGGTTACGGCTCGTTTCGTACGGGCGCGAGCCTAGCCGCTCGTACGACGGCCGACGGGATCCTGTGGACAAAGCACCGAGTCGTCCCCGAAGGGGTGCGTCGATCCGCCCCGTAATCCCGGCCTTCTCCGCCTTGGTACTGGCTGCCGCAGGAGCGGGCACCTGGTTGTGGCGTGGCGCTCGGCGTGTCATCCAGCGTGGTCACCCAGGAGCCAGGACGTGTCACTGAGGACCCACGATGTGTTACCGAGGGCCCACGATGTGGCACCAGGGACCGAACCGCCTCAGTCCAGGTCCTCGAACGCGTCCGCGAAGTCCAGGTCCGGCATCTGCGACACGGGCGGAGCCGTGACGCGTGTGGCGAAGTCGTCGCGGCGATGCGCGGAGGCGGTGTCGTCCTGGACGACCACCCAGACCGTGACCTCGCCATGGGCGTCGTCGCGTACGCCCCAGTCCTTCGCCAGTGCCGTGATGATGTTCAGCCCGCGCCCGCCGTGCGCGGTGACCGAGGGTGTCGCGGGCACCGGGCGGGTCGGGCCGCCGCCGTCCGTCACCTCGACCGTGAGTCGTCCGGTGGGGTCGAAGCGCCATGCGGCGCGCACGTCCCCTTCCCCCGCCAGGTTGTCGCCGAGCGGCCTGCCGTGGCGACAGGCATTGCTGAGCAGTTCCGAAAGGATCAGTACGGCATCGTCGATGACCGATTCCGACACGCCACCGGTACGCAGTTGAGCACGCATCCGGTGTCTCGCCTCCCCCACGCCCGCAGGACCATGGGGTACGGCCATGCTCGACGACGTGGGCACCTCCTGTGCCACCACCAACGCCACCCCCGAGACCTCCTTCGCCCCACGCCACGGTGTGAATGCCCCATTGGACTGGACTGGAAACCGGCCCCGGCACGTGTGCTGACGCACTCGTAACCGGTCGAACACGTGGGGAACGCGCCGGTGCACCCCTGGTAACCGAGTGGCTGATTTTCGACCCCATTCCGACTCTCATGGCGGGAATGAGTGGCCGAGGTGTGCGCCTCTCAGTGGCCGATGTGTGTGCTGTTCAGTGGCTGAGATGTGTGCTGTTCAGTGGCTGAGGGTGCGCGCTGCTCAGCGGCCGAGTTGACCCAGAACCGCGCGCGGGCGGTTGGTGATGATGGCGTCGACGCCCAGTTCGACGCAGAGATCGACGTCTTCGGGCTCATTCACCGTCCACACGTGCACCTGGTGCCCGACCCGCTTCAGACGCTCGATGTACGCCGGGTGGCTGCGCACGATCCGCATCGAGGGGCCCGCGATCCGGACACCCGCCGGCAGCCGTCCGTCACGCAGCCTCGGGGAGAGGAACTGCAGCAGATAGACCGTCGGGAGGGTCGGAGAGGCGGCCCGTACGCGGTGCAGGGAGCGCGCCGAGAAGCTCATGATCCGTACCGCGGACCCGGCCGGGGACTCCGGTGCGTCCAAGCCGAATCGCTTCAGCAGGAGCAGCAGCCGTTCCTCGACCTGACCGGCCCAGCGCGTCGGATGCTTGGTCTCGATGGCGAGGTCGATGGGGCGTCCCGAGTCGGCGACCAGTTCGAGCAGGCGCTCCAGGGTGAGGACGGAGGTGTCCTCGGGGTCCTGCGGGCGGTGCTCCCAGTCGGGCTCCTCGTCGCGGCTCTTCCAGGAGCCGAAGTCCAGGGCGGCGAGGTCGGCGAGCTCCAGGGCGGAGACGGCGCCGCGGCCGTTGGACGTACGGTTGACGCGCCGGTCGTGGACGCAGACGAGATGCCCGTCGGCGGTCAGCCGGACGTCGCACTCGAGGGCGTCGGCACCGTCCTCGATCGCCTTCTTGTACGCGGCCAGGGTGTGCTCGGGGGCCTCTTCCGAGGCTCCGCGGTGGGCGACCACCTGAACCAGGTGCTGTCGTGCGTGGGTCACCGCGTCATGGTGCCACCGTGACGGGGAACGTGCGGGATCGGAAGGCGACGGGAGAGCGTCGGCAAGGTGACGGCAATAGAGATTTTTGTTCGGACAGGCCCGATATAAAGGTTGGTCAACGACCCACAGCCACCGCTTATGGTGCCCTGACGCCTGGTGGGAAAAGCTTGACGGCGTACAACAGGACATGCAGAGCTGAAACGCGCCGACGCCGCGCAGGTGAGCGGGCGCGGCCGAGTGTGAACCAGTAGAACAGCCGTGGAACGAGGAGAAGAGCTGTGAGCACCGAGAACGAGGGCACTGAGGTTCCCCCGGCCCCGTCTGCACCCGCCGTGCCGGTGGACGCTCCCGCTTCCGCGTCAGGTGGGGCCCACGAAGGGCACGCGCCGATCGCAGGGGCGCCCGGCCCCAGCGGCGAGAGCACTCCGCCCGCGGGGAGCACTCCGCCCGCGGGGAGCACTCCGCCCGCGGGGGGCGCGCCGTTCGCGCCGGGCGCTCCGCAGCCGGAGGGCGCGCCGACCACTCAGCTCCCGCCCGTGCCCCCGGGGCAGCCCGGTGTCTCCTCTGCCGCCGAGGCGGGCTGGCCCCCGCCTCCGCCGGCCACCCCCGTGTACGTGGGCGGCGGCGGTGCGGGCGGTGCCTGGGGTGCCTCGTACCAGGAGCCCGCCCCGAAGCCGAAGAACGGCCGCGGTGCTCTGGTCGCCGCGGTCCTCGTCGCCGCTCTGGTCGCGGGCGGCGTCGGCGGCGGCATCGGCTACCAGCTCGCGAGGAACGACGACTCGACCGCCTCGACGACCGTCTCCGCCGCCACCAGCGGCGGCGACGTCAAGCGCGCCTCCGGCTCCATCGCCGACGTGGCCGCCAAGGCACTGCCGAGCACGGTCACCATCGAGGCCGAGAGCACCAACGGCCAGGGCGGCACCGGCACGGGCTTCGTCTTCGACACCCAGGGCCACATCGTCACCAACAACCACGTCGTCGCCGACGCGGTCGACGGCGGCGAGCTCACTGTTACGTTCCCCAGCGGCAAGAAGTACGACGCCGAGATCATCGGACACGCGCAGGGCTACGACGTCGCCGTCATCAAGCTCAAGAACGCCCCGAACGACCTCAAGCCCCTCGCCCTCGGCGACTCGGACAAGGTGGCGGTCGGCGACGAGACGATCGCGATCGGCGCGCCCTTCGGCCTGTCGAACACCGTGACCGCGGGCATCATCAGCGCCGAGCACCGCCCGGTGGCCTCCAGCGACGGCAGCTCCAACAGCAAGGCGTCGTACATGAGTGCCCTGCAGACGGACGCCTCGATCAACCCGGGCAACTCCGGCGGCCCCCTCCTGGACTCTCAGGGCGCGGTCATCGGCATCAACTCGGCGATCCAGTCCACGGGCAGCAGCGGTCTGGGCGGGAGCAGCCAGTCCGGCTCGATCGGTCTGGGCTTCGCGATCCCGATCAACCAGGCGAAGTACGTCGCCCAGCAGCTGATCAAGACGGGCAAGCCGGTCTACGCGAAGATCGGCGCCTCGGTCTCGCTGGACGACTCCACCGGCGGGGCGAAGATCACCGACCAGGGCGCGGGCGGCTCCGCCGCGGTGGAGCCGGGCGGTCCCGCCGACAAGGCCGGCCTCAAGCCGGGTGATGTGATCACCAAGCTCGACGACATGGTGGTCGACAGCGGCCCCACCCTGATCGGCGAGATCTGGACCCACAAGCCCGGCGACAAGGTCACGATCACCTACACACGCGACGGCAAGTCCCACACGGCCGAACTCACCCTGGGCTCCCGCGTCGGCGACAACTGAGCCCCGCCGGGGTGCTGTAAACGCACGGGGCGGGAAGTTGCGTGCCTCGTCCAGGAGGGCGTACGCCGAGAACCCCGTCGGCTCCCGGTCGTCGCCGACAGCAGATCTGGACCCGTGATGGACCACGACCCACGCGTACCGCGTGAGGCCGGTACGCTGTACCCGCTCCGCCCCTGGTGGGCGGCGCGAAGGTGGGTTGCCCGAGCGGCCTAAGGGAACGGTCTTGAAAACCGTCGTGGCGCGAGCCACCGTGGGTTCAAATCCCACACCCACCGCGCACGTGAACGGCCCCTGACCAGGTGAAACGGTCGGGGGCCGCGGTGCTGCAGGGTGCCTGCCCGCCACCGTAGCTCTATGTGGATCGGTCGGCGACGGTCATAGCGGTCGCGTAGAGATTTCCAAGGGACACTACTGGGTGGGGTTGGTTGCTGTGGTTGCTGTACTCCGCTGCCTGTACGGAAGTTTTCACCTCACCGCTGCAGTGAGGGCCCCGATACCCGCCCATGAACAGCATCCCCATACCCACTACCCACGCCTACGGCTGCTCTGCGTGTGCCCAGGCGCTGGGGGCCGGACAGTCTTAGCGATGTTCTGACACGCGGCCTGTTGACCCGGCGTTCCACACGGCGTTGGATCGTCCCTGTCCGTGCGGGTGTTCGGGCAGAGAGCTGGGACGATGACTGAGGACGCCAGACCCCGACTGATCAGGGTCGTGTACTTCCAGCAGACGTCCGCGCTGATGATGGGCGCGGGCGTGGTGCTGTCCGAAGTGTTGCTGCTGGTCTTGATGGGCACAGCTTTCCATCTGGAGACCCTCCTGGTGGGAGCAGTTGCGGTCACTCTTGTGTCCCTGGTGCTGCTGCCGATGCGTCTCCGTCTCCCCGCCCGGCTTCGCCGCAGGTACGAGCATGCCGCGCAGATCGACAGCGGCGACGAACTGCGTGTAGGCCAGGACGGGGCGCGGCGGCTGTCGCTACGGCGCACGGCCGGATTCGTGGGTGCGGCAGCCTGCTGGATGATGCTCATCGGCCTGACATTGCATGAGGTGATGCCGCCCCTCATGCTCGTTCCGGTGGCCGTGGCCCAGTGGGCGCAGTCCCGGGCGACCGCGGACTGGGAGCGAGCGAACCGGGCAGACCTGTGGCAGAGAGTTCCCGGACTGCTGGGTGCCCGAGGCCCGGTATTTCGTGTGCCGGCAGATGGCGGGGTCTGAAGCCGCGGCCTCTTCGTCCCGAAGCAACTTGGGCACGGGCTCGACCTTGGGCCGGAGTGCCTCTCATCTACAGCGATGGTCCGTAGACGTACGCGGTTGTCCGCTGCTGTGCGTCGGCGCTGTCACGCAGTTGGACACTGCTTCGGTCCAGTCCGAGCGTAGGCCCCTGCCTTCGAGGTTGGTGAGAAGGCGCTCTGCCGCCAACGCCTACACCCGGACTCGTCCGTTCGGGGTCGGCGGTGATCCGCGCACCTTCGCCGACATCCAGGCGCGCGAAAGGCGTGAAAGCGTAGCGAAAAGGGTTTATCGGCATGTCCTCACGCTTGCGGGCGAATCGTGACTTCCTTGGCGATTCGCCGTGGATTCGGTGGGCACCTCTGAAGTCGCGACGTCGTACACCGTCCGAGGCGGTCGGCCAACTGCCCTGGACAAAGCCGTACTTGGTTCTGGAGGAATCACATGGCAACCATCCGTACCGCCCGCGTCCTCGCCGCCGTCGCCGCCCTGCCCCTCGCCGCCGCCCTCTTCACGGGCGTCGCCTCGGCGGACAACGGCGGGTTCGCGGACGACGGATCGAACGCGGCAGCCGCGAGCATCCTCGGCAGCGGGGTCGGACACGACAACAACGGCAACTCGTCCACCACCCAGCAGCAGGCGGTCGGCTCCCGTGCCTCGAACCGGAGCAACACGGCTCAGGTGAACGGCTCCGCGTTCACGGCCATCGACCAGGGGGACAAGAGCGTGACCATCAACTTCGCCGAGCTGTGGTGAGTGCGGGGCCGATGCGCTGCCGTCGGCCCTGAAATCCCGTGTGCGTGTGCTTTCTTGGGTCATCACGCGTCCGCGCGGCGGTGCTTCGGTGGCGCCGCGCGGGCGGTTTGGCTGGCTACGCGCGCGGGCGATCCGGTTTTTTGGGGGGCCCGCTGGTCGACCCGGGGCTGCGGCCCCCGGACGTGGACGGCATGGTCATCGGCGTGGGCATCCGCTACGACCACTTCAGGCCCTTCCCGGCGCCGCGCGCGCCCTGGTCACCGCAGGCACCGGCGTCCCCACGTCCGGCCTGATCCTGACGGCGGACGGATGAACGGGGAGCGGGCGGCTACTTCGGTCGTACTCGTCTCCGAGGGATGAACCCTCAAGGGGGTTCGTACCCGCTCGTCCACCTTCAGGAGGTGGGGCCGGCCCCCCACCTACAACCTGAGGCGGACACCGCTTCGGGACCTGCGGCCGATCCGCCGGCACAGGGGCGAACCTAGCGTGGAGCCATGACCACACCCGTCTGCACCAGCGCTTCGAACGCCGCTACGTCAGCGAGGCAGACCCTTCCGTACCCGTCGTTCTCGTCGTACGTGAAGGCCCGCCAGCCGGTGCTGCTGCGCACCGCCCGGTCGCTGACCGCGAACCCGAGCGACGCGGAGGACCTGCTGCAGACCGCGCTGGCGAAGACGTACGTCGCCTGGGACCGGATCGAGGACCACCGCGCGCTCGACGGGTACGTACGCCGGGCGCTGCTGAACACGCGGACCTCGCAGTGGCGCAAGCGCAAGGTCGACGAGTTCGTCTGCGACGAGCTGCCCGAGCCGGAGGGCACCGCCGGCGCGGACACGGCCGAGGAGCAGGCGCTGCACGACGCCATGTGGCGGGCCATCATGAAACTCCCCGCACGCCAGCGGGCCATGGTGGTACTGCGCTACTACGAGGACCTGAGCGAGGCCCAGACGGCGGAGGTGCTCGGCGTCTCCATCGGCACGGTCAAGTCCGCGGTGTCCCGGGCCCTGGGCAAGCTCCGCGAGGACCCCGAGCTGGAGCCGGTGCGGTAGGTAGGTAGTTAGTTAGTTAGTTAGTTAGGTAGGTAGGTAGGTACTGCGGTGGGCGAGACCTGATCGATCACGCACGGACCTAGTGACATACCAGGCGGTATGTGCGCAGAATCAACGCAACCCCCTACTGCCGCGTAGGCAACGTCGCCCAGGAGGACGCCGTGCAGAGCACCATGCAGGACGTACCCTTGACCGTCACCCGCATCCTTGTGCATGGAGTGCTGGTGCACGGGACGTCCCGGATCACCACCTGGACGGGCGAGGGCGAGCCGCAGCGCCGCAGTTTCGCCGAGGCGGGCATCCGTGCCGTGCAACTCGCCAACGCCCTCCGCGACGACCTCGGCGTTCAGGGTGACGACCGGGTCGCGACGCTGATGTGGAACAACGCCGAGCACGTCGAGGCGTACTTCGCCGTCCCCTCCATGGGCGCGGTCCTGCACACGCTGAACCTCCGCCTGCCCGCCGAGCAGCTGGCGTGGATCGTCAACCACGCCGCCGACAAGATCGTCATCGTCAACGGCTCGCTGCTCCCGCTGCTCGCGCCGCTGCTCCCGAAGCTGCCGACGGTCGAGCACGTCGTCGTGTCCGGTCCCGGTGACCGCTCCCTCCTCGACGGCGCCCGCGCACAAGTACATGAGTATGACGAGCTGATCGCGGACAAGCCCACGACGTTCGACTGGCCGGAGATCGACGAACGCCAGGCAGCCGCCATGTGTTACACCTCCGGCACCACGGGCGACCCCAAGGGCGTGGTGTACAGCCACCGTTCGATCTATCTGCACTCCATGCAGGTCAGCATGGCGCAGTCCATGGGCCTGACGGATCAGGACACGACCCTCGTCGTCGTCCCACAGTTCCACGTCAATGCGTGGGGGCTGCCGCACGCGACGTTCATGACCGGCGTGAACATGCTGATGCCGGACCGCTTCCTGCAGCCCGCCCCGCTCGCCGAGATGATCGAGAGGGAGCGGCCGACGCACGCCGCGGCCGTCCCCACCATCTGGCAGGGCCTGCTCGCCGAGCTGACCGCCAGGCCGCGCGACGTCTCCTCGCTCACCCAGGTCACCATCGGTGGCTCGGCCTGCCCGCCCTCCCTCATGCAGGGCTTCGACAGGCTCGGCATGCGGGTCTGCCACGCCTGGGGCATGACGGAGACCTCCCCGATGGGGACGATCGCGCGCCCGCCCGCCCATGTCGTGGGCACGGAGGAGGAACTGGCCTACCGCCTCACGCAGGGCCGCTTCCCGGCCGGCGTCGAGGCCCGCCTCACCGGCCCCGGCGGCGAGCGGCTGCCCTGGGACGGTGAGTCCGCGGGCGAGCTGGAGGTACGCGGGCCGTGGATCGCGGGCGCGTACTACAACGGCCCGGACGGCGAACCCCTGACGCCCGCCGACAAGTTCAGCGAGGACGGCTGGCTCAAGACCGGGGACGTCGGCACCATCAGCCCCGACGGCTTCCTCACCCTCACCGACCGCGCCAAGGACGTCATCAAGTCCGGCGGCGAGTGGATCTCCTCCGTCGACCTGGAGAACGCGCTGATGTCCCACCCGGACGTCGCAGAGGCCGCCGTCGTTGCCGTCCCGGACGACAATTGGGGTGAACGCCCGCTCGCCACCGTCGTGTTGAAGGAGGGCGCCACCGCCGACTTCGCCACCCTTTGCACATTTCTCGCCGAGGAGGGCGGGATCGCCAAGTGGCAGCTCCCCGAGCGCTGGACGATCATCGAGGCGGTACCCAAGACCAGCGTCGGCAAGTTCGACAAAAAGGTGCTGCGCCAGCAGTACGCGGAGGGTGAGCTGGAGGTCACGCACATCTAGGACTGGTCTCGCACGTCCAGGGTCGGTCACCCACATCGAGGGTCGGTCACCCACATGGAGGGCTGGCCACCACACCTCGGGGCTGGTCACCCACATCTCGGGCCGTTCACAGGCGCGTGGGGCGCTGTTTC
>CBFHCJ010000211.1:0-9717 GCA_965654005.1 uncultured Streptomyces sp.
ACGCGCCCGACGTGGTTCGGAGAGCGGTCACCGCCTACTGAGGCGATGTGTGCGCCCGGGATGCGGCACTGACAATGCCCCCGGGCGCTGCCCGGGGGCATTGTCAGTGCCGCGCCGTACGGTGGGCGCATGAACAGTCATCGGCAGTACGAGCAGCAGGCGACGTGGACCGTCGTCGCCACGGACATCGGTCCGCTGCTGCTGGCCGCCACGCACGACGGCCTGGTGAACGTGGTGTTCCACGCGACGGGCGCTGTGCGCGACAAGGCGCTGACGCGGCTCGCCGCCCGCCTCGGCACCGAACCCGTGGAGGGCCCCGACTCCCCGCTTCTGGCTGAGGCGATACGCCAGGTGACGGCGTACTTCGCGGGTGAGCGCCGGGACTTCGAGTTGCCATTGGACTGGTCCTTGATCACCGGTTTCAACCGCCAGGTCCTGCGCGAGCTGGCGTCCGGCGTGCCGTACGGCACGGTGGTGGGGTATGGCGACCTGGCCGGCCGGGTCGGTCAGCCGGGCGCGGCCCAGGCCGTGGGTGTGGCGATGGGCTCGAACCCACTGCCGGTGGTCGTTCCATGCCACCGCGTGGTCGAGAGCGACGGCGGGATCGGCGGTTTCGGGGGCGGGCTGGAGACCAAGCGGAAGCTGCTGGCGCTGGAAGGGGTGCTGCCGGAGCCGCTGTTCTGAGCCAGGGCAGGAGCGGGGAACGAGCGGCCTCAGAGGCATGCCCCGAGGACGCTGCACGGACCCGTGGAGAACGACATGGTCGAGACGTGGCGAGTTGTCGTCATGCATCCAGGCTGGTGTCCTCTCCCCGAGCTCGCGAGGGTTTGTCCGGAGGCCCCGCCCGCCAGGGATGAGGGAGAACCGAAAGACAGGAGGCAGGCGCGTGCTGGTGGTGTCCGAAGAGGTACGGGAGGCGCTCGCCGCGCGTCGGCCGGTGGTGGCTCTGGAGTCGACGATCATCGCGCACGGGCTGCCGCGTCCGCGCAATCTCCAGGTCGCCCTTGAGCTGGAGGACGTCGTGCGGCAGGTGGGCGCCGTACCGGCGACGATCGCCGTTCTGGACGGCCTGGCCCATGTCGGCCTGGACGAGGAGCAGGTGGAGCGGGTCGCGAACGAGGACGGGATCCGCAAGCTGGGGCACCGCGATCTACCGCTCGCCGTAGCGGCGGGGGTGAGCGGGGCGACGACCGTGTCCGCGACGGCACTGCTGGCCTCCCTCGCAGGCGTACGTGTGTTCGCCACGGGTGGGCTCGGCGGGGTTCACCGGGAGTGGACGGTGACCCAGGACGAGTCCGCCGACCTGGGCCTGTTGGCACGCACGAGGATCACGGTGGTGTGCGCGGGCGTGAAGTCGATCCTGGACGTTCCGGCGACGTTGCAGCGCCTGGAGACGCTGGGCGTGGCGGTGGCCGGGTACCGCACGGCCCGCTTCCCGGGCTTCTATCTGTCCGACTCCGGGCATCCGGTCGACTGGACCCTTCAGTCGCCGGAGCAGGTGGCCGAGGTCATGCGGGGGCAGGACGCGCTCGGCGGTCCGGAGTCGGCGCTCATCATCGCCAATCCGCTCCCGGAGGCGGAGCAGCTCGATCCCGAACTGCACACGCGCGTGCTCGCGGACGCGCTGCAGGCATGCGAGGAGGACGGCGTCACCGGACAGGCGGTCACGCCGTTCCTGCTCGACTATCTGGTACGGCACACCGACGGGGCGTCGTTGAGCGCCAATTTGGCGGCGGTGCGCGGCAACGTACGGCTTGCGGCGCGGATCGCGACGGCCTGGGCGAAGGCGTGAGCGGGGCGCTGCTGGTCGTCGGGGACGTCGTCACGGATGTCGTCGCCCGGCACATGGGGCCGCTCGCGCCGGGCACGGACACGGCCGCCGTCATCCGTACGCTGCCCGGAGGCGCGGGCGCGAACGTGGCCTGCTGGGCGGCTCATTGGGGCTGCCCGGACGTAAGGCTGCTCGGACGCGTCGGGGCCGAGGCAGCCGCCTGGCACGAGCGTGAGCTGACGGCGTCCGGCGTGCGACCCCACCTCGTCATCGACCCCGAGGCGCCCACGGGAAGGGTGATCTGCCTGGTCGACACGGGCGCTTCAGCGGAGCGCACCTTCCTCACGGACAGCGGGGCGTCGCTGCGCCTGGACCCCGAGGACTGGTCGGACGCGCTGCTCGACGGCGTCGTACGACTGCACCTGTCGGGCTACCTGTTCTTCTCCGAACCGAGCCGGGCGCTGGCGACGGTGACCCTGGAGGCGGCACGCGCGCGTGGAGTGCCGGTGAGTCTGGATCCGGCGTCGACGGGGTTCCTCGGCCAGTTGGGCGCGGACCGGTTCCTGGCGCTCGCCGAGGGCGTCGACGTGCTGCTGCCCAGTCGGGACGAGGCGTGTCTGCTGACCGGACTGCCCGACCCCGCCGACGCGGCGGCCAAGTTGAGCCGTCACTCTCCCCTGGTGGTCGTCAAGCAGGGGGCGGAGGGAGCGCTGGTGGCGGCGTCGGGAGCGGTTCGGTCCCGGATACCGGCGGTCCCCGCCACCCCTCGCGACACGACGGGCGCGGGCGACGCGTTCACCGGGGCGTTCCTGGCGGCGCTGCTCACTGGGGCGGAACCCGAGGAGGCGGCGGCAGAAGGGTGCAGGGCGGGAGCCTCGGCGGTGGAGACGGTGGGAGGAAGACCGGTGAGAGACATCGGGTAGGCCCCGACCGCCGCCGCGCCGGACGCCGACGCCGCCGTGCCCTCCTATGCCTTGCGCCCCCATGCCGAGATCATCGGAGCGGTCGCCAGGTCCATCGTGCCGGAGGCGACGTTGCACAGGTGGCGGTCGATCTCATCGTTCGCGGCGAGGCCGGCGGAAACGAGCCGTTCACGGATCTGGCTGACCGTCGCGGACTCGAGGGCCGCACAGGCCGGTGAGGCGATGGGGAAGTAGGCGTCGGCCTCCACGCGCTCAAGACCCGCCTCGCGGAGCAGGCGGGGAAGTCTGCGGCCGTACGACAGGTCGGCGCCACGCTCGGCGAGGAGCGTGCGGAATCCCGTGCGCAGCCGGTTGGCGAGCTCTTGCGCGGGTCCGTGCTCGTCCGGGGAGCTTAGGGGCTGGAGGGCCGGGTCCGCGTCCTCCACCAGGAGCCGTCCGCCGGGACGCAGCGCCTTGATCATCGATCGCAACGCCCGTTCCCGGTCCGGCACATGGACGAGGACAAGCCGGGCGTGCACCAGGTCGAAGTCCTCCCCCGGGGGCTCCTCGGCGCCCACGTCGTGGGTGCGGACCTCGATCGGGGGGCGTGCCGCCGACTCCGCCCACGACGTGTCGATGTCGGTCGCGACGACCTTTCCGGTCGGTCCGACCTTCTTCGCGAGCCAGGAGATCACGGAGGTGCCTCCGGCGCCGACCTCCCAGCAGCGCCAGCCGAGTCCGATGCCGAGGTCCTCGATGTGGCGGAACGTCGTGGGGTCGAAGAGGGCAGAGAGCGCGTCGAAGCGTCGGCCCGCCTCGTTCTGCCGGTTGTCGAGGAGATACCCGTCGGTTCGCGTCATACGGAGATCATCTCAGTCGACCTGCTTGGCCGTGCGCGACGACGCTCCGCACAGCCGGGCCACGGCGGTGGCACGACCCACACACCGAAGCAGCGCAACCAGCGTACCGAAGCGGAATCTTCCGTTCCCACAGGCTTCTCCGGCGATCGGTGCGGACTGGCAGACTGGCTCGCGAAGGCGCGGAGTGCGGCGCGAGGAGATCCACGCAAGGAGATCCAGATGTCCATGGCAGGAAATCTGCGGAAGGTCACAGGCCTCGGCAAAGTCGGTGGCCTCCGCAAAGTGGCACGGTTGGCGCGGCGTCGTGCGCGTGTCGATCTGAGCCACCCCGCCCGGTCACCGCTGGGCTCCGCGGTCGTCAACTGCGTGACGTACCAGGACGGCGTGCGCGCCCCCGGCAGCGGCGATCTGGTCGAGGTCGTGGAGCGGGTCCGCAAGAGCGATGACAGCTTCGTCTGGCTCGGGTTGCACGAGCCGACGGAAGTGGAGTTCGCGGGCATCGCCGAGCTCTTCGACCTGCACCCGCTGGCGGTGGAGGACGCGGTGGAGGCGCATCAGCGCCCGAAGCTGGATCGGTACGGGGACACGCTGTTCGCGGTCTTCAAGACCGTCTGCTACGTGGAACACAAGGAGCTGACAGCGACGAGCGAGGTGGTGAACACCGGCGAGATCATGGTGTTCGCCGGCCCGGCCTTCGTCATCACGGTGCGGCACGGCCGGCACGGTTCGCTCGGCCCGCTGCGCGAGGGGTTGGAGGCCCACCCGCAGCAACTCGCGAAGGGCCCCGCCGCGGTGCTGCACGCGATCGCGGACCATGTCGTGGACGACTATCTGAACGTCACGGACGCGGTGCAGGAGGACATCGACCAGGTCGAGACCGACGTGTTCGCGGAGAGCGGCGCACGGGCCGATCCGGGGCGCATCTACCAGCTCAAGCGCGAACTCCTGGAGCTGAAGCGGGCGGTAGTGCCGCTGGACCGACCCATCCAGGAGCTGGCCACCCGGCCGATCCGGGTGATCGACCCAGAGATACAGGCGTACTTCCGGGACGTCTCGGACCATCTGCTGCGTGCCAAGGAGCAGATAGCCGCCTTCGATGAGCTGCTCAACTCGATCCTGCAGGCACATCTGGCGCAAGTGAGCGTCGCGCAGAACGAGGACATGCGGAAGATCACGGCCTGGGCCGCGCTGATCGCGGTGCCGACCATGGTCACCGGTGTGTACGGCATGAACTTCGAGCACATGCCGGAGCTGCACTGGAGGCTCGGCTATGCGCTGGCCCTGGCCGTGATAGCCGTCGCCTGCCTCTTCCTGTACCGGGCGTTCAAGCGCAACGGCTGGCTGTGACCTCGGCGCGTCCCTCGTCCGGCCGTGTCCCGCTCCTGCGGCCCGCGACGGTGACGCGGTCCGACCGGTCAGGCGGTCGCACGGCCGGCCGGACCAGGGTGGGTCGGTGAGCAGTTGGGGTCAGTGCGTCGCGCTGCTCCTCGCATAGACACTCTCGACCCAGGTAGCGAGCTGATCATCCGTCAGGTGCTGGGCCAGATCGGACTCGCTGATCATGCCGACGAGACGCTTGTTCTCGATGACTGGAAGCCTACGGATCTGATGCTCCTCCATCTCCTCGAGCACTTCGCTGACATCAGCGCCCGCGTCGATCCAGCGCGGTGTGCCCTTGGCCATGTCGCCCGCGGTGACGCGTGAGGGGTCATGGCCCATCGCCACACAGCCGACGACGATGTCGCGGTCGGTGAGGATGCCGCAGAGCCGTTCGTTATCGTCACTGATGGGCAGTGCACCGACGTTGAGTTCGCGCATCAGCTGGGCGGCGCGGTCCAGGGTCTCATGGGCGGGGATCCACTGGGCACCACGGTGCATGATGTCTCCGGCAGTGGTCATGGAGTACCTCCCGGTGCCGGACGGCCGGCGCGGCACGGGACGCGCCGCATGTCCCGGCGCCCTTCATTCTCGCCGCGTCCGGGGGCGAACGCACCTGGAACGTCCGCATCGCGGCTGCGATCAGCCGTTCCAGGCAGGGTGGCGAGGGTCGTCCGCGCGGATCAGTACGTCGGCGGCGACAGCGGGGTCCGTCTCCGCCTCGTAGCGCTCGAAGGCGGGGAGGGTCCAGTGCTCGGACTCGGGGGTGCGACGGCGGAGGGCGCCGGGCGACAGGAGCACATGGACGGTCAGGTCGAAGGGGAACCAGTGTCGTAGAAGGAGAGGGCCGTGGAGCAACACAATCCCGCCGGGCGGGAGTTGGACGTAGGGGCTACGGGTGGCCCGGTCCGTGACCGGGTCCCACAGGTCGGGCAGGACGCGTCCGTCGCCGCCGGGTTCGAGGGGGCCGAAGACCTCGCGCCAGAGGGCGCCGGTGTCGAGCCAACCGCCGTAGTACGAATCCGGGTCCCGATGGCCGTGCTCGAGTCGGACAGAGGATGGGCGCAGGAAGCCTTCCGCTCCGACGACGAGGGAGGAGCGGCCGCGTATGCGCAGCGCGTCCGACACGCGCTGGGCGAGGTCACCCGGGTGCGCGGCCCGGGCTCCGTCGAAGGCGATACGGGGCCAGGAGCTGCTGTCGTCGGGCTTCAGATCGAGCAGTCGGTCGGCGAGCAGTTCGCCGAGCCGTTCCCAGGTGATCGCTTCGAGTCGCACAGGGCCCATGATGCCGCGCCGCGACCGGGAACCCGGGACGCGGCCGATAGCGGGCGCGCGGTGCTGCGATCGCTCAGGGGCAGGGTGCCGACGGGTCGTGGGCGTGAGGCGCGACGAGGAGTTCAAGGAGGTGGACGGTGCTCTGGGGCGGACGGCGTCCGGGAAAGTATGAGGGTGGGCGGCCCGGGCAAGACCAGGCAGGGTGAGACCAGGCAGGGTGAGGCAGGCCGTGATGGGGGTTGGGAGCGTCGGACGCGGTCATGGTCACAGGGCCGGCCGGGACAGTCGCGGTCACCGGACCAGCCGGATCGGTGACCGCCGCCGGACCAGGCGGATCAGTCGCGGTCGCCGCGCGGTCGGGCGGGAATGAAGCGGTTATGGCGCCGACCGCAATTCCCCCGCCACGTGGCGGACTTATCGTGATCCAACCGCTCAAGCGGCGGCACTGCGCCGAGTGCCGGCGCGGGCCCTTGCCCCTGCTGTTGCTGGAGGAGGGGGCGCAGCGCTGTCTGGACTGCGCGGACCTCGGGCATCTGGTGTTCCTGCCGCGGGGTGACACGGCGCTGACCCGGCGGTCGCGGGAGGCGAGTGCGCTGTCGGCGGTCGTGGTGCGTTTCAACCGGCGCCATGGCCGGTACGAGCGGCAGGGAGTGCTCGTCGAGGAGGCGGCGCTCGCGCTGGCCGAGGAGCGGTGCCTGGCGGACACGGAGGCGCGGCGCAGGCGCCGGGTGCGGGACGCGCGGCGGCGGGCGGAGGAGGACGTGCGGTTCACGGAGGCGTTCGCGTGGGAGATCCGACGACTGTTCCCCGGGTGCCCTGTAGAGCGGGCGCAGGCGATCGCGGCGCATGCCTCGGTACGCGGAAGCGGACGGGTCGGGCGCAGCGCGGCGGGGCGGGCACTGTCGCCGGAGGCGGTGACGGCCGCGGTCCGGGCATCCGTACGGCACCTGGAGACGCCGTACGACCAACTGCTCATGAACGGGGTGCAGCGGCCCGAGGCGCGGCGGAGGATCGCGGAGGGGGTGGAGACGGTGCTGCGGGCTTGGAGAATCCAGGAGGCGGCGTGATCAGGAACCGGCGTGTCCGCCTCGCTCCGCCCGTCGGCCGCTCGCGCGTCGCGCGGGCCGCACATGGTCACCAGTCTTCTGCGTCGTTTCACTTGCAGTGACGGGAAGGGGTGGGAAGGATCTCTGCGTTCTGGGGATCGACGCGGGAGTAGACATGATCGATGGGCCGTACTTCATGCTGACTGTGCTCGGGGTGCTGGGGACGGGGCTGGTGGCGGGGGTGTGCTGCGGTTTCTCGACGTTCGTGATGAAGCGGCTCGGCTCGCTGCCGCCCGCGCAGGGGGTCGCCGCGATGAACGCGATCAACAAGGCGGCGATGGCGCCGGCGTTCATGATCATGTTCGTGGGGTCGGCGGTGCTCTGCGCCGTGCTCGCCGTGGTGACGTTCGTGCTGTGGCCCGACGACGGGAGGGTGGAGCTGCTGGTGGGCAGCGCTCTGTATCTGTTCGGTACGTTCGGAGTGACCGCCGTGGCGAACGTCCCCCGCAACGACGCGCTCCTGAGGATGGACTCCGGCTCCCCGGAGGCGGCCGTGTACTGGCGCACGTATGTGAGCGAGTGGACGGCGTGGAACCATGTGCGCACGGTAGCGTCGGCCGGCGCCGCGGTGTCCTACGTCCTCGCCCTGACCTGAGCCCCGCATCCGAGGTCCTCACCTGGGCTCTCCGGGTCACCGGGCTCCGGGACCGGCGCCCGATACCGAGGGGCGGACGGGGTGGCAGCGTCGTATCGTGGCACGAAACGGTCCCGTAGGCGTACGCAACGGAGACGGCCATGGCCGATCCCAAGGGTTTTATGACCACCCCTCGTGAGGAATGGCCCCGCAGGCCCGTCGAGGAACGGGCGCGGGACTGGAACGAGGTGTACGTCCCGGGTGCGCTGCTGCCGATCATCAGCAGACAGGCGAACCGCTGCATGGACTGCGGGATCCCGTTCTGTCACGACGCCTGCCCGCTCGGGAATCTCATCCCCGAGTGGAACGGCCTCGTCTCGCGCGAGGACTGGCGGGCGGCGAGCGACCGGCTGCACGCCACGAACAACTTCCCGGAGTTCACGGGGCGGTTGTGTCCTGCGCCGTGCGAGGCGGGGTGCGTCCTCGCCATCAACCAGCCCGCGGTCACCATCAAGAACGTGGAGGTGGCCATCGCGGACCGGGCCTGGGAGGAGGGGTTCGCGCCGCCGCGTCCGCCGGAACGGCTGTCGGGGCGGACCGTCGCGGTCGTCGGGTCGGGGCCCGCCGGGCTCGCGGCGGCCCAGCAGTTGACGCGCGCCGGGCACACGGTGGCCGTGTACGAGCGGGCGGACCGGATCGGGGGGTTGCTGCGGTACGGGATACCGGCGTTCAAGATGGAGAAGCGGCACCTCGACCGGCGGTTGGAGCAGATGCGCGTCGAGGGGACGAAGTTCCGTACGTCGACGTCCATAGGGCAGGACATCGGGGCCGCCGAACTGCGGGCGCGGTACGACGCCGTGGTGATCGCGACCGGCGCCACTGCATGGCGTGAACTGGACGTGCCAGGGCGGGAGTTGGCCGGGATTCACCAGGCGATGGAATATCTGCCGCTGGCCGACCGGGTGTGCGAGGGGGATCTGGAGGTCTCGCCGCTGTCGGCGGTCGGAAAGCACGTCGTGATCGTGGGCGGCGGGGACACCGGCGCGGACTGTCTGGGGACCGCGGTGCGTGAAGGGGCCGCGTCGGTCACACAGCTCGACATCTATCCGCAACCGGAGGGGCAGCGGAACGAGGACACCGAGCCATGGCCGACGTATCCGAAGATCTACCGGCTGTCCGCCGCGCACGAGGAGGCGCGTGATCTGCGGACGGCGCCCGCGGCGGACGCGGACGCACGGCTCTTCGCGGCGTCCACACTCCACTTCACGGGGGACGCGACCGGGCACGTCAGGGCACTGCACCTGATCGAGGTGGACGAGCGGCGGCGACCGCTGCCGGGTTCCGGGCGGACACTCCCCGCCGACCTCGTGCTGCTCGCGCTCGGGTTCTCCGGGCCCGACCTCGGGGACGGGCTGATCGATCAACTGGGGCTCGCGCTCGACGCGCGCGGGACGATCGCCCGGGATGAGGACTTCGCGACGAACGTCCCCGGCGTGTACGCCGCCGGGGACGCCTCGCGCGGGCAGTCGCTGATCGTGTGGGCGATCGCGGAGGGGCGGGCCGTGGCGGCGGCGGTGGACCGGCGGCTGACGGGCGGCGCGTCGCGCCTGCCGGCTCCGATCGGGCCGTACGACCGGCCGATGACGGCGTAGGTCCTACCGAACGGGGCCCACCGATGGCGGCGTAGATCCGACCGCCGGAGCCCCACCGACAACGGCGTAGATCCGACCGCCTTAGCCCACTGACGACGGCCGGTCGGGTGGCCGCGGGCCACCCGGTCGTGGTTGCTCGCCATGGCGGCGGATCCATCGAACCGGTCTCGAACGCCGTGAGACGTCGGGCGGACGTCTCA
>CBFHCJ010000212.1:0-9708 GCA_965654005.1 uncultured Streptomyces sp.
TTGACCTACCGGGTGTGGACGCCCGCCGGGCCCGGGACCCGAAAGCGGGCCGACGCGCCGTACCCGAGACGGGGGGGGCCGTCCACCCCTCCGGGGGGGGGGGGCGGGGCCGCGCCGCTATCCGGAAGGACACCGCCTGTGGACCCCGCTGTCCTCGCCTGGCTCCTGGCGCAGCTCGGCCCCGACACCGACCAGGCCGACCTGCAGACCCGCTACACGCGGCTCGGTTCGGCCAGGGCTGTGGCCCTGGAAGTGCTGAACGAGCGACGGGCCAAGCTGCTCGCCGAGCCCCTGCAGCTGACCGTCAACGGCGTCGCCACCCTCGACCAGTCCAACAACCTCACCGGCCTGGAACGGCAGATCGCCTCCGTGCAAGATGCGACCGCCCCCGACGAGCCGAACGGCGGGGACACCCTCGTCATCGCCCCGCTGCAGTCCGCTCGTCGCCGGTACCACCACTGGTGGCGGTAGTGGCGTACGAGTTCCCGCCGCTGACGCCCGGCGACGCCGAGACCGTGGCAGCGCGCGTCGTCGCGGTGCTGGAGGACGCCTGGCAGCGCCTGGCGGACCAGCAGGCCGCCGTGCTCGCCGCGATCGGTGACAACGCTCGCTCGCGGATGGTCGCCGACCGGCTCGCCCAGTTCCAGGCCGCCATTGGCGACTTTCAGCGGCGAGTCGACACCGAGGCCCGCGCGTTCGTGGCCCGTCAGCTGCCCCATCTGTACGAAGAGGGCGCGCGGGCGGCAGCCCAGGCGGTCGGCGGGCACTTCTCGTGGACGCTCATCCACACCGAGGCCCTGCAGTCGCTGGCCTCCGACTCCTACGCCGACTTCCTGCGTCGCTCCGAGGAAGAGCAGCGCATGGCCCAAGTCTTCTACCGGGCCGTACGGGATGCGGCACGGCGGGAAGTGCCGTTGCTTACCGCCAGCCACACCACCGCCTTGCAGGCTGCGAAGACCCTAGCGAACCGGCTCGCCGCCGAACACCAGCTCACATACGTCATCTACCGCAATGGTGCGCGGATGCCGGTGGGGGCGTGGGCAGAGGCCGCGACGCTCGCCAAGTCGGCCGTCGCCTACAACGCGGGCACCCTTAACCGGGCACGCGAGGCCGGCGTGCAATACCTGGAGGTATTCGACGGCGCCGGGTGCGGCTGGACCAGTCATCAGGACCCCGACAAGGCGGGCGGCACAGTGCGCACCGTCGAAGAAGCAGCGGACTGGCCGATCTCTCACCCACGTTGTCGCCGTGCCTTTGGTCCGCGCCCGGACATCCGGGAGCCGGTCTGAAGGCATAGGCCGCACTGGTCGCCGAGCCCTCGCGGCTGAAGGACTGGTCAGTGAGCCACGGACAATGCGAGTTCTCGGACGCCAGACGTTCGAGGGTGCCGCGAGGACAGCTCGGCAACGATCGCCCGGATCGCGGGCCGGTCACGCACTTCGCCAGGGCTGACCTTCATTGCCCCAAGTAGTTCGCTGGCTGTCTGCTCAGGCTTTCCCCACTGCCACCAGGCGCGCGCGAGGTCCGTGTGCATCCGGCCCTTACGCTCGGCCGTGGGGAACTGCTCGGCCCGCAGATCCCGGCCAGCCTCCAATGCGGCACCGGCGTCCCCCAGGGCCCAGTGCACGCCGACCGCGTACAGATCAACCGCAGCAGGGGAGATCCGGAACAGTCGGCCGTCGGGCGGGAACGCCGGCAGACGCCGGGCGGCTCGGCGGGCCTCCTCGATGCTGGCCAGGGCCTGACCCCGGTCACCTGCGCGCGCGGCGGTGTACGACGTGGTGCACAGCATCTGGGCATACGCCGCAGCCTGTGCATCAGTGTGCAGACCGGTGGCCTCCACCTCGGCGGCGGTGTTCAGGATGAGGCGCTGCGCAGCGACGGCCTGGTCCTGGTGCCGCAGGACGATGGCGAGTTCCCGCGCCGCTGCTGCGGCGGCCAGGGGCGAGCCGGACAAAGAAGCGTACGTCGTGGCGCGGTCAGCGGTGATCCGGGCGCGGTCGTGACGGCCGATCTTCACCAGGACCTGTGTGGCCAGGGTGTAGCAGGCGGAGAGTCGGGCGTGATCAAGGTCCGGGCGGGACCGTACGGCGTGGGCGTCGCCGAGGAGACCGGGGAGGTCACGGAGCAGGGCCGAGTGTTGCCCAGTGTCGAACATGCGGCGGGCGCGCGCCAGCCGGACATCGGGCTGAACCGAGACTCCGGAGGGGGCAGGGATGCCGGCGAGTGCGTCATCGACGCCCAGGAGCAGGGAGGCGGGCACGGCCGTCCCTGCGGCGGCGAGCAGAGTACGGCGTCGCATCGGGTCCTCCTCGGCGTCACGCGAAGCGTCCGGCGCCACTCTAGTGGGGGCGACCAACGCGGTGCCGGTGAAACCGCAGGCTGCTGCAAGGATGGGTGAAGGGAGGCCCACTGCGGCAGCCGCCGCCCGTAAGAGCACTACATCCGCGACCCGCTTGCTCGCTTCCAGCCGAGACACCGTCGAGGCTGAGCACCCGATCTGGGCTCCCAAGTCCCCCTGGCGCCACCCCCGATAGCGGCGGCCGAGACGAATCAGCCCGCCTGGCTGATGGCGCTCGACCAAGGCGCGCGCCTCCGGAGAGGTCCAGATACCTAACTCGGTGGCGAGCACCAGTGCCCTCCCGCGCGGTCAGAGAACCGGGGTCCTCAACCGTACGGACACCTGCCGTCCAGGTCGAGAGCGTGTGCAGGATCTGCATACGGGACGAGCGGTGTTGTACGACGCATTCCCTGGGGGGTAGGAGCGGGGAGAGGCCCCGGGGGGTGAGTCCGCGCGGGGCCTCGGCCGTGCGGTGGAACAGGTCAGGCGACGAAGGTGATGAACGCCTTCCACGCCTCAGGCCGGACGGCGAACGCCGGCCCGTTGTTCTGCTTTGAGTCGCACACGGCCACGTAGGCGCGCTCGGCAGCCGAAGGCGCGACCTTGATGCAGTTGTTGCCGGCGCCGCTGTAGGAGGAAACGAAGTAGTCGCCGTCAGGGGCGAGGTCTCGGGCGTTGAGGGCCATGTCTCAAATCTCTCGGGATAGTTGGTGCAGGAACTTCGGCGTCTCTGCCAGCGGCAGAGCGCCATCCCGCAGGGCATCGAACCTGCGGGAGAACATCCAGACCTCAGTGTCCTTATCGGTGAGGTTGGAAGCACCGTCGTAGGTGTCCATCTGGACGACCGTCGGGATAGGGTCGGCGAACTCCAGCAGCGCGAAGTCGAAGTGTGCTCGGTAGGTCGGGCTGGAGAGCGGCAGGATGTGGATGGTGACGTTGGCCAGTGCGGCGAGTTCCAGTAGGTGCTCGATCTGGTTCCGCATGATTTCGCGGCTGCCCATAACCCTGCGAAGGACCGCCTCGTCCAGGATGGCCCGGATCTCCACGGGGTTCTCCCGGGTCAGGATCTCCTGGCGTTCCATGCGGAGCGCGATGCCGCGCTCGACGAACTCGGTGGTGCGCTCCTCGACCGGCTTCGCAGCCTCGAACACGGCTCGCGCGTAGTCCCTCGTCTGGAGAAGCCCGAAGACGACGCCGGGCTGCCACGCCCTTATGGCCTTGGCTCCGTCCTCCAAACCGATGTACATGGCCATGCCGGACGGCATCGTGCGAGCGTACGTCGACCACCAACCACGGCTCAGGCCGTCGCGGTGGATGCCTACCAGGAAGTCGATGTCCTCCTGGTTCTTGATGCCGTAGTGATTCAGCAGAGCCTCCAGGTCGGAGGCACGACGGAACGCCGACGTGCCCTTCTCGACCCGGTAGAGTTGTGAGGAGCTGATGCTCACCTTCAGGTCCTTGACGGCTTCCTTCTCAGTCTTGAAGCCGGCCTGTAGGCGTAGCCGTTCCAGCTCACGTCCGAGCTGCACGCGCCTGACTGTCGGTCCTGTCGGAGCCGCCACGTGCCTTCCTCCTGCGTCTGTGAGTCCAGTCGATCCTGCCCGCAGTGCTACCGGCTCAGTCAGGAGCCCCCTCAACTCGGCGGAGAGTCCGGGGAATCTGGCGAGAGTCCGGCCTGATCGGGCACGAGTCCCGAGTCTTCCACCTTCAGCCTCCCCCGCAAAGCCGGTTGCACTGCCGCCTGCATATGCCAATCTGAGTGAAGTCTTCACTTCATGTTGCACGTCAACTCTCACATGGGACAGCCTTGTTGTGCCACGGAAACGGCTCATCCGACTGCGGGCCGTGACCGGGGCCCGGGCGTGTCCACCTGGTTCCGACGGGGCCGCTCGGTTAGCACCCCCCGAGCGGGCCGCCGTCGTGTCATCCACCCCCTGGACGGCGGCCCGCGCGCTCTCCCCCCTGCGGATCGGACGGAGACAGCTCCCATGTCACCGAGCACGGCACAGTCCCCCTGGGCGGACCAGGACAACGAGGTAGAGGCATGGATGCGCGGCCGCACGACGCGGCCGGTTGCGAACCGCGGCCTGTACCTGAGCCGGAAGCGCGAGCAGAACAACGTCGTCGCCCTGGAGACCCCCCTGAAGCGGAGGCGGCGCATCATCGCCTACGCGCTCACCGAGACCGGCGGCCAGGTCAACCACACGATGGCCTCCGTACGGCGCCTCATCGAGGAGCAGGGCTACGACGTGGTGCACGAGCTGACCGACGCCCACGCTCCGCACGCGCCGCTCACCCGGCCCGGCTGGGCGGAGGCCCGGCGGCTCGTCGGCACCGGATTCGCCGACGGCATCGCGGTCCTGAACCGGGAGGCGATCAGCGTCAGCGACGACGAGTACGAAGAAGAGCTCCGCTGGCTCGGCGACCGCCCTGCGCTGTTGCTGCTCGTCATCCACGAGGCCGCGCCTTGAAGGGACTTAGGCCGCTGGCTCGATGAGCGGCAGATCGGATGACGACAGATCCTCGCGCAGGTCCTGTTCGTCATATCCGTTTTCGCTGGGGTTGTCTCCGCCCTGCTGTACGCCGACCACTGAGAGAGGAAGCACGATGGCCGAGTTGCCCGACCGTGAACCGGGTGCCGCGCTGCGCGCCATACAGGAAGCCACGCCCAACCCGTCAGGTGACGTAAACCTGTTCGGCGTCCCGGCCGGTGAGGCCATGGCCGCCGACCCGTTCCGGCTCGCGCGCCTGCGCCCGGAGCGCGGCGGCACGAACGAGCCGGAGTCAGCGGCATGAACACGCTGAATGTGGTGCATGAGCGGAAGAGCCCGGCGTACTGGGACTCCCTTTACAGGGCCGGGTACCGGGTGAACGAGCCGTCCGCTTTCGAGCGTCAGATGTTCCGCGCCTACGTCAACCCGGAGTCGGGTATGCGGGCGGTCGACGTCGGCTGCGGCCGGGGCCGGATGGCCGCGCACTTGGCGAGCTGGGGTCTGGACGTGACCGGCTACGACTTCAGCACCGTAGCCGTCGAGGATGCACAGGCCAGTCACCTCGCCTTCGGCGATCAGCTGTCCTTCCGCCAGCACGACTTCAACGCCGACGCGATCCCGCCCGAGCTGGCCCCGGGCTCCGTCGACATCATGGTGTGCCGGCATTCCTTCGAGTTCCTGGAGCAGGCCCGGTTCGTCAACGATGTGCGGCGCTGGCTCACGCCCAAGGGCGCGCTGCACATCACGACTCACCTTGCGGAGCGGATGCCGCCGACGGCCGAGCACCAGGGCCTGAGCGAGAAGCGTATCGAGGTGCTGGGCAAGGGCTGGCGCAGCTTGACCACCTACGGCCTGGACGGGCGCGGCAGCATCGTCGGGATCGTCCTGCGCGGCCCACGCCGCTGAGACTCCGCCCCTGGCTTTTACCGAGTTCCACGCACGCCAGGGGCGGCCCAAGACCCCCGTCCCCTGGCGAACCGATCGGGAAGTCACGGCCAGGGGACGGGCCTGAACACGTTCCCCGATAGCCGCTCGTGATGGGCCGCCCGACAGGACCGGTGCGGCCGTGTCTCGGGCCTGGACGTTACGTGCCCCGGAAGGGAACCAGCTCGCACTGGACATGATGATCGTGAGGGCAGTGAAGTGACCCAGGTAGCACCGCGGCCTCAGATGGTCGACCGGCGGCCGGTGGAAGGCCGTATGGAAGTGGAGGAGCTGGCAGGCAGCCCGACCCAGTGGCAGCCCGTTGTCGGGCGGTACGGCGTCGAGGTATGGAAGGCGTCTGGCCCGCACGGTGAGTGGGCGCTGAAGGTCGGCCGGAACGAGGGCGCGGCGGAGGTCGCCAGGGAGGCTGCCGTCTGGTGTCGAATCGCCGGAATGGTTCCAGCCACGTCGTACGGCAAACGTGCCCAGCACGGCCGTGGCGAGGGCTCTGCCTGGCTGGCAACACCATGGCTGCGCGGCAAGTCGCTGTGGGAAGCCTTCTCCCCGGTCAGGGAGCGCACAGGCAACCACGCAGAGGCCCTGGCATCCGCCGTCACAGCGTGCATGGCAGTCGCCTCCGTACACCAGGCGCAATGGGTCCACGGAGACCTCCAGCCGCACCACATCATCCTCATGCCGGGCGGAGCACGGATCATCGACTGGTCCTGGGCCTGGTCACCGGACAGCGACCTTCCTGCCTCGAACGCCTACAACGGCTGCCTCATGCATCTGGCCAGCAACGAGCTGATCACCCGCGCCCAATCCGGGCAGCGGCCCGTGCTCACATCCCAACCTGACGAGATCTGGACTCTGGCCGCGTCGATCTGGTGGGCGGCAACAATCCAATGGCCGCGTGACTACCGGGCGTTGGGCATAGATCCGGCCGCTTTCACCCTGATCGAGCTGCGCAAGGTGATCCTGCGTCATCGCGCCCCGCTCGGCCACATCGACCACTGGCCGCAGTTGGAGGAGGTGCTGCGGGCGGTTCTCGAATCCCCCGCAGCGGCCCGGCCAGGCGCACTGGACCTGGCGCAGTACCTACGGGGGATCACCCCGTGACGGCTGCCCGATAACCCGAACCGCCTTGCCATCAAACCGCGTGTGCAGGTCCTGCACAGCGGTTGCACAGTACGACAGCCGATCACCGCGCGTGTCTGGTCACTGGTGCCCTTGTGTCAGCGACGTCCAGGACAACGACGCGCACCCGGACATCTCCTGCACACGATGCGACCCGCCGCCGCGCTCATGCGCCCAGTGAGCACACCCAAGAAGGGACTTCTTTCGTGGATCGGTACTTACCCCCCCATCGCGAACGGCTGCTGACGTCATCCAGGCCCTTGTCGGACTTCGATGTCGTGGCTGCGAGTGGTCCTTGGCTCCACTGCGCTGACGGCCGCCGGATCTTCGACGGATCGAGCGGACTCATCTGCGTGAACGTGGGCCAAGGCAGCGCCAAGGTCTTCTCCCGCATCGAGAAGCAGTTCCCCCGTTCCTCGTTCGGCGGCGCCGCCGTCGTACGGCCTCACGCCCAACTCGAGCTGATGGACCGCCTGTGCCGCGCCGTGGGACGCCCGGAGGACTCCGTCGCGCTGGTCACGTGCGGGACGCTCGGAGTGGAGGTCGCCGTAGGGCTGGCCCGGAACATAGCGCGCGTCCGCAGCGGAAAGCGGCGTGGGGACATCCTGACGTCCAACCTGAGCTATCACGGGAACAGCGCGCTCACCCTCGCGCTCGCCGGCAACCACGCCCGGCGCCCGCGCCCGGAGGACGCGCTCGGACTCGCCCCGGCCTTCCCTGCGCCCTACCCGCCGACCCATGACCACGCAGAGCGTTCGTGCGATGCCTCGTGTGCGGATGAGGTGGCGAAGGCGATCGACAGCAGGGGCGCGGAGAACGTCGCCACCGTGCTACTGGAACCCGTCAACGGCACCACCGGCGGCGCCTATGTGCCGCCCGACGGATACCTCCGACGCGTGTCCGAGATTTGTCGGGAGCGAGAAGTCCTCGTCATCCACGATGAGGTCCTGACCGGGCTGTGGCGCACCGGCACCCCGCTGGCCAGCGACCACTGGGCAGACTCGGCACCCGACCTGTGCATCCTGTCCAAGGGGCTGGGCGCCGGCTACACCAGTGTGGGTGCGGTGCTGGTGTCCCCGGAGATCGCACCGCTGCTGCGCCACGATGACGCGGACCCCCTGCCCGCCATGGGCACCATGGCCACTCACCCCCTCCAGGCGGCGGCCTGCCTCGGTGTCTTGGATGAGCTGGAATCCATGGACTCCGACGCCTTCCAGGCACGCGGAAAACGGCTCGGCTCGAGCCTGCGGACCCTGACCGACCTGTCTCCCGTGCGGGACGTCCGAGGCCTCGGCTACCTGTACGGAGTGGAACTCGCGCCCGGTCTGCTCTGGCCCCTGATAGAGGAGGCTGAGAAGCACGGCGTGTTCTTCTACCCGTTCACCGGAGCTGGGCACCCCAGAAGCGAAGGCGTCGTCGTCGCCCCTCCGCTGAACTCGACGGACGAGGACATCGACTTTCTGGCCACGGCGCTCTCCGACGCTGTGACCGCCCTGGACTAAAACAGCTAGGCCGTACCACCGGCCGACCCCGGCATCAACACGGCCGCCACAGTCGGACATGAGCCGCCCTTCGCACCCTGCCCCGACGGCGCCTCACAGGCCTCGTTGACCACGAATCACCTGTGCTTCCGAACCGCGCCGTGCACACAACGCGCACAGCCACACGCCATCGGACCCCTCGCGGGCCATCCGCTGCATCAAGGAGGACCATCGTGTTCCTGCCCCACCCTGTGATCGACTCCCTGACACCCGACCAGGTCCGTATGTGGGACGCGACCTTCTCCCCGGAGGCCAGCGGGCAGCGTCGCCCGGCCATCGAGGAGGGCATCTGGAGGCGCACTCAGGACCCGGCCAACGCCGAGCAGTCCGGGTGGACCGAGGACGAGTCCGGCCGCCGCCGCGTCGTGCACTACCGCCTCCACTACGGCCTCGACCGGACCCAGCCGATGGAGCGCCTGGTGCTGGAGGAGCTGTACCTGTACGTGTCATGGCTGGTCCCGGCCGCCGAGATCGCCGACCACCGGCGGGACCTGGACGGGTGGCTCATCGACGGCCGGTGGAAGCCCACCGGCAACGAAGACGGCTCCTGGCGCCGCGGCGACCTCTATGCAACGATCGCTGAGCACACCGTTCACCCGCAGGACGAGCGCGCTGGACGGGACACTCCCGAGGGGTTCACGTCGGTCGATGTCACGATCCACTCCGAGGACTACACCCTCACCCGGGCCGCGCGGAACCTTCCCTGGGACGTGCTGGCCGGCGGGATGCGTGTCAAGGAGCAGCGCGGCAACCCGGCCTACGCCGACGACCTGTCCGGCCTGCTGGACCACCTGCCGTTCGTAGTGGAAGCCGGCTGCGGAACCAGCATCGAGGCCGGCATCCCGCCGCTGCACTGGCTTCACGAGGTCTACCGGGTCACCGCCCGCGCGGGCAACGACCTCACCCAGGGCTACTCCTTCACCCTCGCCCCGGCCTCAGACATCCTGATCAAGGAGGCAATCACGGACACGGAACGCAAGGTCGACGACATGGTGTCGATGTTCCGCTCCCTGGTCCTCGCCGAGCCGACCAGCGCGCACCGGGCCCTGAAGGCCCTTCACGACGCCGGACACATGACCGGCCCGGTGGCCACCCACAACTTCGACCGCCTCTTCGCCCGAGCCGGGCTGGACGAGGTGTTCCTGCGCCGCTACGACCAGCGCATCCCGCACATGTTGTTCCCCGACGACGCAAAGTCGGTACTCGTGATCGGTCTGCACGCCGACCGGCGCCGGGTCCAGGCCCGCGCCCGCGAGCGCGGCCTGAAAATCTT
>CBFHCJ010000213.1:0-9701 GCA_965654005.1 uncultured Streptomyces sp.
GGAGGGGAGGTCGATGCTCAGCGTCTTCGCCGTGTGGCCGTTCTCGCCTGTGCCGTCCGCCGAGGAGAGGACCACGCCCGCGTAGGCCGACTCGCCGGGGGAGAGCGTGATCGAGGCCTGCGGTTTTGTCTCCTGGGCCGGTCGCGGGGTGGACCGGGCCTCGTCGAAGTGGGCCTTCGGGTAGCCGGTGAGGGTGCAGTTCACGGCGCTCGTGTTGGTGACCGTCAGGAGTAGGTGGCCCGCGGGGCGGGAGAGCTCGGTCGCCGTCGTTCTCACGTGGGCGCCCGAGCAGGGGGCCGGGGTGCCGGAGCGTTGGGTGTCCCGGAGTGACGGGTCGGAGAGCGCCGACGCCGAGGAGGCGCCCTCGTCCCGTATGCCCTCTCCGTTCTGGCAGGCCGTCAGTGCGAGCGCGGCGAACGCGACCGTGGTGGCGGCGAGCAGCCGGGTGCGGGGGGTACGGGAGGACATGGTCGGGCCCTTCGACGTCGACGAACGGGGGAGTGGCGCGACCGCTCGACCGGTTGTCGGGAGCGGAAGCCTCGGTGCCAGCTTCGGCGGTGCGGCCACCCCGCCGCCACATTCCCCGCGGTTTTCGGGACGCCGGGATCGGGGGATGGGGGATGAGCTGCGCAAACGCCGTCCCTTGGGAACGCGGTCCGGGACGTTTGTTGGGCTCGTACGGGGAAGGTAAGGGGCCGTAAGGGTCATACCGGTTGGTACGAGGTCATACGAGTCCGTACGGGGGCGGGCCGTGCAGTCGGTGGTGGCCGACCGGGCATTTCGAACTCTCCTCAGGAGTTAGGTTGTTGACCATCACATTGGTTGTCCGTCGAATGACCGACTCCTTACGCCGACCTCCACGGAGACGTCCATGCCAGGCGATGCCCTCAGCCACGATCCGGCCGAGCTGAGAAAGCGGATCGACACCACCAAGGCCCATCCGGCGCGCGTCTACGACGTCTTCCTCGGGGGCAAGGACAACTACCCCGTGGACCGCGCGGCCGCCGCCGCCGCGCTCGCCGCCAACCCGCGCGGGTACCTCGACGTCCGGCACAACCGGGACTTCCTGCGCCGGGCCGTCACCCGGCTGGCGAAGGAGGACGGTATCCGGCAGTTCCTCGACATCGGCACCGGCCTGCCGACCGCGGAGAACGTCCACCAGATCGCCCAGCGGATCAACCCCGTGTCACGGGTCGTGTACGTCGACAACGACCCCGTCGTCCTCGCGCACGCCCGCGCCCTGCTCACCAGCGGGCCCGAGGGCCGTACGGACTACATCGACGCCGACCTCAAGAGCCCGGCGCAGATCCTCGAACAGGCCGCGAAGACGATCGACTTCGACGAGCCCGTCGCGCTCGTGCTGGTGGCGATCCTGCACTTCGTGGAGGACGAGGAGGCGTACCCGATCCTGCGCGATCTGGTGGACGCGCTGCCCTCCGGCAGCCGACTGGTGCTCAGCCACCTCACCGAGGACCTCAACCCGGAGAACATACGCGCGGTCCAGCGTACGTACACCGAGCGCGGCTTCACCTTCGTGCTCCGCTCAAAGGACGAGGTCGCCCGGTTCTTCACCGAGACCCCGGGGCTCACGCTGGACGAGTCGGGCGTCGTCCCGGTCCACCACTGGCACCAGGACGGCGCGGCGCCCGTCCCCAAGGACGTGGACCCGGCCTACCTCGCCACCCTCGACGACATCGACAAGGTCCGCTACCGCGACATCAACGACGTCACCGACGCCGACATCAACGTGTACGCGGCCACCGGCCGGAAGGCCTGACGCTCACCCCTCCGTGCCGAACCACATCTCGGCGAGCGCGTCGAGGCGTGGTTCGGCCGGGTTCGGCAGCTCGTGCAGATACAGGGGCAGGTCGCTGAACACATGCAGCAGCGCGTACGCGAGCAGCTGGTCCGGGGCGTGCGGCGCGCGCCCGTAGGCCCGGTAGAAGCGGCGGAGCCGGCGTGGATCGGCGCGGGTGACGAACATGCCGACGCTCGCGAAGTCGTAGGCCGGGTCGCCGATCATCGCCGGTTCGAAGTCGAACAGTCCGGTCAGCCGACGGCCGTCACGCATGTCGATGGTCAGGTGCTCACGCATGAACTCGGTGTGCAGCAGGGCGAGTTCCTGGGACGCGGGCAGTGGCACGGAGTCCAGGAAGTCGGGGATCTGGCTCAGCCAGGGCTCGGTGACACCGTTCGCGCGGTGGTGCCGGCGTATGTCCGCGCGGCGGCGGCGCAGGAGCGCGCTCCAGTCCGAGGGGCCGACGATGTCCGTCAACGGGGTCCAGGGCATCGCGTGCAGCGCGGCCAGCGTCTCGGCCGCCTCCGTCACGAACCCGTCCTGTTCCACCGCCGTCAGCCGCGGCCAGGCCTCGGCGAGGCTCAGGCCGGGCAGCCGGGACATCAGTACGAACCGCCAGCCGTTCTTGTACTCGTCCGTGGCGTGCAACCGGGGTGTGGGAAGCGGGAGTTGACCCCAAAGATGGTCCAATACCCGTGCTTCCCTTATGGCTTCCGTCGTCGCGAACCGTGGATAAAGTTTCAGCACCATATCTCCCCCGACCGCGTACACGGGCAGGGAACCCTCGTCGAAGCGCCGCAACGCCAGTCCCCAAAGCCCCAGTTGGCAGATCAGGTCCTCCACGGCCGGGCGCAGCACCGCCTCGTCCCGGAGTATCGCTTCCAACTCGTCGTTCGTGTCCACGGTGGGCAGCATGGGCGGCATGCTAGGGCCCCTCGACGGTCGTCCGCATGGCGAAACAAGGTTGTTGTACGGGGCACCGATATTCCTAAGGTGCCCGAACGAGCTGTTTTCGAGTGGTGCGCTCACGGCGTTCGACGCCGCCACGTGCGCCCGTACACACAAGGAGCCGCCACCGTGACCTCCACCGACAGCCTGATCACCAGTCCGCCGCCGCCCGCCTTCGCCGCCCGGGTCGCCACGATCGGTCGTTCCCCCGTACGGGACATCCTCGCCGTCACCTCTCGTCCCGAAGTCGTCAACTTCGCGGGGGGACTGCCCGCTCCCGGGCTCTTCGACGCGGAGGGTGTCGCCGCCGCGTTCCACGCTGTGCTCGCCGAGGTGCCGCAGCGGGCGTTGCAGTACTCGACCACCGAGGGCGAGCCCGCGCTCCGGGCGTCCCTTGCCGAGCGCACCACTGTGCGCGGCCTGCCGACCGGTCCCGACGACCTGCTCGTCACCACCGGCTCCCAGCAGGCGCTGTCACTGCTGGCGACCGCCCTCCTGGAGCCCGGCGACACCGTCCTCGTCGAAAACCCCTGCTATCTCTCGGCCCTCCAGGTGTTCGGCTTCGCGGGTGCCCGGATCGTCGCCGTGCCGGGCGACGGGGACGGCCTGGATCCCGACGCGCTGGAGGAACTGGTGGCTCGCGAGCGCCCCAAGCTGCTCTACACGATCCCCAGCTTCCAGAACCCCACCGGCCGCACCCTTCCCGCCGAGCGCCGCGCCGCGATCGCGCGTGTCGCCGCCCGGCACGGACTGTGGATCGTCGAGGACGACCCGTACGGCGAACTCCGCTTCGAGGGCGAACGGGTGCCGTGGATCGCCTCGTACGAGGACGCGTACGACCGCGCCGCACTGCTCGGCTCCTTCTCCAAGGTGATGGCGCCCGGGCTGCGGCTCGGCTGGCTGCGGGCACCGGCGGCGCTGCGGCAGGCCTGCGCGCTCGCCAAACAGGCTGCCGACCTGCACACCCCGACCGTCAACCAGCTCGCCGCCGCCCGCTATCTGGCCGACCGCGACCTCGACGCGCACGTGGCCCGGGTCGCCGCCGCGTACGGCGACCGCCGGGACGCCATGCTTGCCGGCCTCCCGGACGCGCTCCCGGAGGGCTCGACCTGGAACCGGCCCGAGGGCGGCATGTTCCTCTGGGCCCGGCTCCCCGAGACGTACGACACCACTGCCCTGCTGCCCCGCGCGGTGGAGCAGGACGTGGCGTACGTGCCCGGGGCGCCGTTCTACGTGGGCGCACCGGAGAGGTCGACGCTGCGACTGTGCTTCGTCACGCACACGCCCGAGGAGATCGCGGAGGGGCTGCGGAGGCTGGGGAAGGGGTTGCGGTAGGCGTTGCCTTTGGGCCTCTGGCTCAGTCCCACCAGAAGGACCACACCCGTTGGCCCAGGACCCTCGCCTCGGCGTACGCGCGCAGCGTGTCGTAATCCCCCGTGGTGACGTTGTCCGGGCAGAACGCGAAGTGCTCGGCGGCCACCGCCTCCGCCTCGGCGGCGGTGGCGGGCGGCGCCGCAACCGAAAGCGTCAGATGGTCGAAGGCGAGCGCGACGACCCGTATGCCGAAGCGCTCCTCCCACGAGCGCAGCACGGCACACAGGACGGCTGTGTCGCTCTCGTAGTTCAGGGGACCGGTCCAGCCGATGGCCGCGGGGATGTCGGCGGAGCGGCGGGCCGGGACCAGGGCGAGGCGCGGCTCCGTGAACCAGGTGCCGTCCTCCAGAAGGCGGTCGGCGACCTCGGCGGCGCGGGTGTCGGGGTCGGCTTCCAGGCGCCGGGCTGCGGCGAGGCCGGGCCAGTCCGGCCCGAAGGGGGCGAAAGTCTCCTCGTCCGGATCGTCGCCGTCCTCGGGTGCGTCGGCCATGTACTCCTCCCAGAGCCCGGCCAGCACCTCCTCTGCGTCGTGATCACCGGGATAAGACATCGTGCCCGGCGTCAACACCCACTCGTCCGGCCCGCCCGGCTGCCCGCCGACGTCGACGAGCACCGGAAGGAGCCCCAGCCGCGTGCCGGGCGAGCCCAGCCGCGCCCAGTTGCCGGAGGACGCCGGGCGCCCGGCATGCCACAGCAGCGGCTCGTGCCACGGCCCGTCGTCCGTCGCGTCGATCAGTCTCCCGGGCGGGAGCTCAAGCCCGAGCCTGCGCCCGCTCGGGTCCGCGGCCAGCTTGGGCAGCGGGTTGGGAAGTGTCGCCATGCCAGTGACTGTAGAGGCAGTCACTGACAACCACCCCTAGCGGGCGGCGAATGCGCTGACGTGTTGCTGTGCGTCAGTGAGTCGGCGACCAACGCGTTGGTGCACGGGGTGCCGCCCGGTCGTCACCTCCGGGTGTTGCTGCGGTACGACGGCGTCGTACCGCGCGCTCGGGCGTCCGCTGCCCGAGGCCGTCAGAGGCGCTCGGGAGTCTTGATGCCCAGCAGGGTCATGCCCTCGTGGAGGGTACGGGCCGTGACGTCGCACAGGAAGAGACGGTTCTCGACCTGCTCGGGCGTCTCGGCCTTCAGGACCGGGCACTTGTCGTAGAAGGACGTGTACAGCGACGCCAACTGGTACAGGTACGCCGCCAGTTTGTGCGGGGCGTACTCCGTCGCCGCCTCCGCCACCGTCTCCGCGAACTGGTCCACGTGCAGGCCCAGGGCCCGCTCCGCGCCGGTCAGTTCGAGCTCCGGGTGCGCGGCCGGGCGTACTTCGCCGGCCTTCCGGAGGATCGACTGGATACGCGCGTACGCGTACTGGAGGTAGACGGACGTGTCGCCGTTCAGCGACACCATCTGGTCCAGGTCGAACTTGTAGTCCCGGTTCGCCGACGTCGACAGGTCCGCGTACTTCACCGCGCCGATGCCCACCTGGGCACCGCGCTCGGCGATCTCCTCCTCGGAGAGGTCCTGCGCCTTCTCCCGTACGACGGCGGAGGCGCGCTCGATCGCCTCGTCGAGGAGGTCGACCAGGCGGATCGTCTCGCCCTCACGCGTCTTGAACGGCTTGCCGTCCTTGCCGAGGACCGTGCCGAAGGCCAGCTGGTACGCCTTCACGTCGCCGCCCAGCCAGCCGGCCCGGCGCGCGGTCTCGAAGACCATCTTGAAGTGGAGCGACTGGCGGGCGTCCACGACGTAGATCATCGAGTTCGCCTTCAGGTTGAAGACGCGGTCGCGGATCGCGGAGAGGTCCGTGGCCGCGTAGCCGTAGCCGCCGTCGGACTTCTGCACGATCAGGGGGACCGGCTTGCCGTCCGGGCCCTTGACGTCGTCGAAGAAGACGCAGAGAGCCCCCTCGGAGCGGACCGCCACGCCGGACTCCTCCAGGAGGCGGCAGGTCTCCTCGAGCATGTCGTTGTAGCCGGACTCGCCGACGATGTCCGGGTCGCGGACATCCATGTCCAGCTTCTCGAAGACGGAGAAGAAGTAGATCTTCGACTCGTCCACGAACTTCTGCCACATGGCGAGGGTGCGAGGGTCGCCCGCCTGCAGGTCCACCACCCGGCGCCGCGCCCGGGTCTTGAACTCCTCGTCGGAGTCGAAGAGTTTGCGGGCCGCCTTGTAGAGGCGGTCGAGGTTCGACATCGCCTCTTCACCGGTGACCTCGGCGGCCTTGTGGTCCAGCTCGTGCGGGTGCTCGTCCAGGTACTGGATGAGCATGCCGAACTGGGTGCCCCAGTCGCCGATGTGGTGGCGGCGGACCACGGTCTCGCCGGTGAACTCGAGGAGCTTGACGACGGAGTCGCCGATCACCGCGGAGCGCAGGTGGCCGACGTGCATCTCCTTCGCCACGTTCGGCTGGGCGTAGTCGATGACCGTGGTGCCCGGCTGCTCGGCGTACGGCACACCGAGGCGGCCCTCGGAGTCGGCGGCACGGGCGGCGAGATTCTCGGTGATCGCCTTGTCGGTGACCGTGACGTTGAGGAAGCCGGGGCCGGAGACCTCGATGTCCTTGATCACGTCCCCGGTGACGACCTTGTCCACGACCTGGGCGGCCAGTTCGCGCGGGTTCGCCTTCGCCTTCTTCGCGAGCGCCAGGATGCCGTTGGCCTGGTAGTCCGCTCGGTCGCTGCGTCGCAGCAGCGGGTCCGCGTCGGCAGCCTCCGGCAGGGTGGCCGAGAGTGCGGACGCGAGGCGCTGGTGGACGGAGGCGGTGAGGGACGTGACCGAGGCCATAGGAGTGGGTGCCGTTCTCCTCGTGCGAATGGATAGACGTGGCCAGTATCCCATGGGGGGCAAAGCGAATTTTCCGGCTGTGGATGAACGCTGTGGATGAGTGCTGTGCATGAACGTCGTGCATGAACGTCGTGCATGAACGTCGTGCATGAACGCGTGCCCGAAAGCCGGGGCTGGTCGGGGTCGCATCAGGGTCCGGTGTCCTCCTACGAGAGGATTCGCCGTACTCCTCCGGGCGAGCCCCCTCCTTCCCCGGAGGGACGCCGGAGCAACGCCCGCGTTCTAGCGTCGCGGTCATGACCAGAACCCAGATCCGTCGCACTGCCGCAGCCGCCGCCGTCGTCCTCGCGCTCGTCCTACCGCTGCCCGTGGCCGCAGCGGGTCCCGCGTTAGCCGCGCCCCCGTCCGGGCACTCCACCGCCGCTCCTGCCTCGGCCTCAGACCCGTACGGCGTCCATGTGGAGCTCCCCCGTCCGACCGGTCCGCACACGGTCGGCCTCCAGATCCTTCATCTCGTCGACAGGAACCGCCCGGACCCCTGGGTGCCGTCGGCGGGACCGCGGCAACTGATGGTGTCGATGTACTACCCCGCCCAGCCCGGGACGGGTTCGCCGGCCGCCTATATGACCCGCGCGGCAGCCGAAGACATGCTGCAGCTGAAGCTGCCGGGCACCACCATCCCGGCCGAGGCGGTCAGCGACACCCGCACCTGGGCGTACTCCGGTGCGCGCCCGGAACGCGGCAAGTACCCGCTGGTGTTGCTTTCGCCCGGTTTCACCATGCCGCGCACCGAGCTCACCAGTCTCGCCGAGGACCTGGCCAGTCGCGGGTACGTCGTCGCGCTCGTCGACCACACCTACGAGAATTCCGGCACCACGTTCCCCGACGGGCAGACGCTCACCTGCGCCATCTGCGACAAGCCTCCCGCCGGCGGTCCCGGGGCCGTGGCGGAGAGCCGGGCGAAGGACATGTCGTTCGTGATCGACGAGCTGACGAGCGGCCGCCATGCGAGCTGGCGGCGCATGATCGACGTCAGGCGGATCGGCATGGCCGGGCACTCCCTCGGCGGGGACGCGGCGGTCACGACCATGGCCGCGGACAAACGGGTGCGGGCCGGGGTGAACCTGGACGGCACCATGTTCGCGCCCGTCCCCGCCACCGGCCTGGGCGGTCGCCCCTTCATGCTGATCGGCCACGACACGGGCAGTGCGGTGGATCCCACCTGGGCGAGCGGCTGGGCGAACCTGGACGGGTGGAAGCGCTGGCTGACCGTCTCCGGTTCCAACCACGGCAGCTTCACCGATGTGCCGGTCCTCTCCGAGCAACTGGGCATCCCGGAGCCCCCCGGTACGACGATCTCCGCCCAGCGGGCGGTGCAGATCACCCGCACCTACGTCGGGGCGTTCTTCGACCTGCAGCTGAAGGGCATCCCGGAGCCGGTCCTCGACGGTCCCACCGCGGCGAACCCTGAGGTCGGCTTCCAGCCCTGACTGCCCGCCGCGGCGCACCTCGGTGGACGTCAGGGGCGCTGAAAAGCGGTTTTCGTGGATGCCGTCGGGGCTGGGACAATAGAGCGGTCAGCCGTGCGACCGTACCGGCTGCCCATGAGGAAAACCGAAGAAATCCCAGAAACCAGAAAAAGAGGACGTGCCGAACGTGGCTCAGAGCACCGAGACCACCGACTGGGTCTCCCGTTTCGCGGATGAGGTCATCGAGGAGTCGGAGCGTCGGGCCCCGCGTGCAGTGACATCAGTCGCTACCGCTCCGGTGGTCGTCGTCGCGTCCGGACTGTCGCCCTCGGGCCCCATCCACCTGGGGAACCTGCGCGAGGTCATGACGCCCCACCTCGTCGCCGACGAGATCCGGCGGCGTGGGTACGAGGTCCGGCACCTCATCTCCTGGGACGACTACGACCGGTACCGCAAGGTGCCCGCCGGTGTCGCCGGGGTCGACGACTCCTGGGCCGAGCACATCGGCAAGCCGCTCACCTCCGTCCCGGCCCCGAAGGGCTCGGCGTACCCCAACTGGGCCGAGCACTTCAAGGCGGCCATGATCGCCTCGCTCGCCGAACTGGGCGTCGAGTTCGACGGCATCAGCCAGACCGCGCAGTACACCTCCGGTGTGTACCGCGAGCAGATCCTGCACGCCATGAAGCACCGGCAGGACATCGACGCCGTCCTCGCGCAGTACCGGACCAAGCCCAAGGCCGCCAAGAAGCAGCAAAAGCCCCTCGACGAGGCGGAGCTGGAGGCCGAGGAGGGATCCGGCGCCGCCTCCGAGGACGACGGCAGCTCCGGGGTCGCGGGTTACTTCCCGTACAAGCCCTACTGCGGCAACTGCGACAAGGACCTCACCACCGTCACGGCGTACGACGACGACACCACCGAGCTGTCGTACACCTGCAACGAGTGCGGCTTCTCCGAGACCGTGCGGCTGAGCGAGTTCAACCGCGGCAAGCTGGTCTGGAAGGTCGACTGGCCCATGCGGTGGGCCTACGAGGGCGTCGTCTTCGAGCCGAGCGGTGTCGACCACTCCTCGCCGGGCTCCAGCTTCCAGGTCGGCGGCCAGATCGTCGGGATCTTCGGCGGCAAGCAGCCCATCGGGCCGATGTACGCGTTCGTCGGCATCAGCGGGATGGCGAAGATGTCGTCGTCCCGGGGCGGCGTCCCGACCCCGGCCGACGCCCTCCAGATCATGGAGCCCCAGCTGCTGCGCTGGCTCTACGCCCGCCGCAGGCCCAACCAGTCCTTCAAGATCGCCTTCGACCAGGAGATCCAGCGGCTCTACGACGAGTGGGACAAGCTCG
>CBFHCJ010000214.1:0-9667 GCA_965654005.1 uncultured Streptomyces sp.
CACATCCAACCGCTCCCACCGCCAACCCGGCGAACCTATGCGGTCACAGCACTAGGCGGTGCGCGCCAGCAGCGCCACCGTCAGACCGCTGGGACGCTCCGCCCCGGTTGCCTTGTAGTGGGCGCGCAGGGCCGCCGCCTGGTTCGGGGGCAGCCCGTTCAGCGGATCCATCTCGTTCCCCGCCACCACCAGCCAGATACGCTTCTCACCTCGCAGGCACCGGTCCGGCTGCGGGCACTCGATCGCAGCCAGGTCGTTGCGGTGGACGGGCGACTCGGCGAGGAAGACGTCGCGCAGCCTCAGATGGCGAGGAAGGTAGTAGCGGACGCCCAGGGCGATGGCCTCCTCCTCCTTCCTGTTGTAGACGATCGCATCGCCACGGACGTAGTACTTCTGGATGGTCCGTGCGGCCGCCGCGAAGTCGGGGCCGCCCGCCCAGTAGTGCGCGAGCGGCTCCCGCAATGACTTCTCCTCGGGCGCCGTGAGCAGAGCGAGGACCGCGAGTGCCGCCGCGAACACCCGCCGGGACCGTGCCGCGGCGGCGAGCCCGGCCCCGGCCAGAACCGCGAACGCCGGCAGGGTGAACAGCATGTACCGGAAGTAGAAGTACGAAATCGCCCCATGGGACAGCGACCAGATCAGCAAGGGGGGCACCACGGCCGACATGGCGCAGAAGACGACGGCGTCGCGGCGCTCCCGGCACCCCACCATGGCCAGCAGGATCACCGTCCCCGCGCACAGGCTGGAGTAGAACAGCTGAGGCCAGATGTCGACCAGGCCCCATGCCCCCGGCTCGGCGATCCAGTAGATCTGCCGGACGGTCTGTGCCCTGCCCAGCACCACCACGGGGCAGACCCAGGCAACACCGGCCAGGACCGCGAGGAGGAAGCCCCACCACACTCGGCGCTCGTGCCGGCCCCTCAGGAACACCAGGGCCAGATGTCCGATCAGGCACGTCAGCGCGATCAGATGGAGCAGTCCCACGGCAACAAGGCTGATGAGGTAACCCGCCCATCGCCACGGGCTGCCCGGCCGGTCCAGGGCCCGGAGCAGCAGCAGCGAGGTCATGGCCACGGCCAGCATCACCAGGCCGTAGGGACGGGCTTCATGAGCGAACCGGCTCACCCCGGGAACAAGGGCGAACAAGAGGCCGCCCGCCACTCCGGCGCGGTGGCCGAACAGCCGCTGCCCGATCAGCGCCACACAGGCAGCGGCGCCGGCCGTGGCCAACGCGGAGGGCATGCGCAGATCTGCGGCCGAGTCCCCGAAGACGGTCGTCCACCCATGCAGGACCAGGTAGTACGTGCCCAGCACGCCGTCCACATGCTGCACCGTGGCCAGCACCTGGCCGATGCTGCGGCCGGACACGTCCCAGCTGGTCAACTCGTCGCGTCCGAGGAGCGGTTCGCCGATTCGATAGGTGGCCACGACCAGTGTGACGATCGACGGCCACAGCCACAGGCCGACCCGTGTCGTCCACCGGTCGTGCGCTGATTCGGGGGCAGGAACATCGCTGGTGTCCTGCTCGGAAGGGGCGAGAAGTGCCATGCCTCCACCCGTAGCGCCACGGCGAAGCAGGCCGCGGCCACGACCCGCCCGTTACGGCCCGCTTTCCCCTGTTCGGCCCTGGGGGAACCGCATCGGCTTCACGCAAACCGACGCATAACGGATTTTCTCCCCGGCGCCACAGACTACGAACTGGGTTCCAAGCTCTGGGACCAGGGCTTCTCCTTGCGCGTGAGCAGGGTGACGGTCATACCGGTCATCGATTCGCTCATGGACGCCTTGTACCGGGTCCGCAAAGCGTTCGCCTGGTCCAGGGCGATGGCGTCGAGAGGATCCGGGTCTGCGCCCTGGGTCACCAGCCAGATGCGCTGCGCGTCTCCGAGGCAGCGGACCGGGTCGGGGCACTGCAGAGCGTAGAGCTGATTGATCGCCGCAGGGGTCTTCGCCAGGAACACGTCGCGCATCTTCAGGTCACGGGGCAGGTAGTACTGGACGCCGCCGTCGAGTTTCCAGGTGTTCTCGCGGTCGTAGACAACGGCGTCGCCGGGCTGGTGGAGCCGCGAGATCACGTCGGCCGCGGCGGCGTAGTCGAGGGGGACGGGGGCGTCGTGCTCGAACGGCTGCCGCATCTGTCTCTGGTCGGGGAGTGTGAGCACGGCCAGCATCGCGAGAAGAGCTGCGCCGGCCTTCCAGGAGCGGATGGTCGCGGCGAGGCCGGCTCCGGCGAGGAGAGCCCAGGCCGGGAGGGTGAAGAGGAGGTAGACGTGGCGGAAGTAGGAGACGTCGCCGTGGGAGGCGAGCCAGACGAGAACGGGGGCCTGGAGGGCCCAGACGGCACACAGGAGCAGGGGCGTCCTGCGCGGCGAGCGCGCCAGGAGGGCCAGGGCGATCAGTGCTCCGGCGCACACGGCGGAGGCGAAGACCTCACCCCAGATCGACAGGAGTGCCCACCCGTCGGGCTCCGGGACCCAGTACAACTGGCGTTGGACCTGGGAACGGCCCAGTAGGGCCACAGGGGCGACGCAGGCGGCGACGGCCAGGGCGACGAGGGGGAACTTCCACCACAGGGAACGGTCGCGCCGCGCCTGGGGCACCAGCACACAGGCGTGCGCGAGTACGACGGACAGTGCGACCAGGTGGAGAAGTCCGACGCCGACCAGCGTGAGTGTGTACGCGACCCACCGCCACGGGCTGCGAGGGTTGTCGAGCGCACGGAGCAGCAGGAGTGTCGCGAGGGCGACGGCGAGGATCACAAATGCGTAGCTGCGCGCTTCCTGGCCATACCGGCTCACCGCCGGAACGAGCGCGAAGAGAATTCCCGCAAGAATTCCGGCGCGGCGCCCGAAGAGCCGGTCACCGATGAGACTTACGAAGGCCGCGGCTCCGGCCACGGCCAAAACGGAGGGGATCCGGAGGGAAATGGTGGAATCGCCGAAGAGCCCCACCCACATGTGCATCAGCAGGTAATAAGTGCCGTGCACGGCGTCGACGTTCTGGAGTGTGGCAAGGATCTGGCGGGTGTCACGGTTCACCATGTCCCAGGTGACCAGCTCGTCGCGCCCCAGCAGGGAGGCGGTCAGGCCGTGCCCGGTCAGGCCCAGGGTGAGGACGAACGGCCACAGCCACAAGGCCGTCCTGTGTCTTCTCGGTCCGGCCGCCTCGACGCTCTGGACCTCTTCGCGTGGAGAGGGAAGCGGCGCGGTGACTACCATGAAAATCTCCTATGCCCTGCAGCAGGAACTGCACCCTTATACATAGGGGCCGGACAATGGGGGCGGCAGGCAGGTCGGGCAATCACCTGAATGGATGTCGAGCGTTCGGCCGGACCGAGGCGACCAGGAACGGTCCGGTCGCTCGCCTACTTGGGGCCCTTGGTGGCTCCCCGCCCGCGGCCGGTGTTGCCGTGGGAGCCGGCCGGCTCCTTCGAGCTCGCGGTGACAGCGGGAGAAGTGACGGGAGCCCGGGTGGTGGACGCGGGGGACGAGGCTGTCGTGCTCTCGCCCGCGGGGGAAGCGCTCGGCGAGACAGTGGACGAGGGGGACGCCTGGGCGCCGGCGGCGGGGTCGGTGGACCCGGACGGCTCGGCGGTGAGGGAAGCGGACCCTCCCGTGGACGACGCGGACGGCGCGCTGTTCGGCCGCGCGGACACTCCGGCGTCACCCGGCGCTCCGGAGGAACCGGAACCGAAGGCCCCGAGCGCGACGGCGACACCCACGGCGCCGAGCGCACCGACCGCGACGACCGCACGGCGCGGCACCCGGGAACGGCGCGGCGCGGGCTTCGCCCGCCGACGCGATCCGCGCTCTGGGCGCGGCACCACGGGGTCGTGCGCGTCGGGGATGCCGTCTGCGCCGGTGGTGTCGTATGCCTCGGGGGCATCGGGGGTGCCGTAGGTGTCGGGGGTCACGAACGGCAGCTCGCGCGTCTCGTCGTAGGCGTTCTGCCAGCCGTGGGCGGCAGCCGGGTCGGCGTACCGGTCGTACTCGGGCATCGTGTCCGCGTAAGGGTGGTACACGTTCGGCGGTATCTGCGATTGCGATTCGCCGTTCTCCTGCCCCGCTCCATTGGTGGCGTAGGCGCCCGTCGCGTCGTTCGCGGCGTTCGCCCCGTACGCCCCCTCGCGTGGCTGCTGCTCCCATGACATGGCCCGGAATTCTAGGTGCGGACGGGGGCCGTGGTGCAGTTACCGGCGATAACCGATCAAACCGCACTGTCACACGTGGTGGAAAACACGCGGCGCGAGGCGTTACGCGGCCGTAAGCTCACGGACATGCAGGTGATCCAGTCCACGAAGCTAGCCAACGTCTGCTACGAGATCCGGGGCCCGGTTCTCGAGGAGGCGATGCGGCTGGAGGCGGCGGGTCACCGCATCCTCAAGCTCAACACCGGGAACCCGGCCGCTTTCGGCTTCGAGTGCCCGCCGGAGATCCTTGAGGACGTCCTCCGCAACGTCTCGACGGCGCACGGCTACGGCGATGCCAAGGGCCTGCTCGCCGCGCGCCGGGCGGTCGTGATGCACAACCAGACCCTCGGCATCGAGACGGACGTCGAGCACGTCTTCATCGGCAACGGCGTCTCCGAGCTGATCGTGATGGCGATGCAGGGCCTGCTGGACGACGGCGACGAGGTCCTCGTACCGGCCCCGGACTACCCCCTGTGGACGGCCTCGGTCTCCCTGGCGGGCGGCACGGCGGTCCACTACCGCTGCGACGAGCAGTCGGACTGGATGCCGGACCTCGCGGACATGGAGCGGAAGGTCACCGACCGCACCAAGGCGATCGTCATCATCAACCCGAACAACCCGACGGGCGCGGTGTACGACGAGGCGATGCTCCGGGGGCTGACGGACATCGCACGCCGGCACAACCTCCTCGTCTGCTCCGACGAGATCTACGACAAGATCCTCTACGACGGCGCGACGCACACGCCGACGGCGGCGGTGGCCCCGGACCTGCTGACCCTGACCTTCAACGGCATGTCGAAGGCGTACCGGGTGGCGGGGTACCGGGTGGGCTGGATGTCGATCTCGGGCCCGCGGGCGCACGCGGAGTCGTACATCGAGGGTCTGACGATCCTCGCGAACATGCGGCTGTGCGCGAACATGCCGGGTCAGCACGGTGTGGTGGCGGCACTCAGCGGCCGCCAGTCGATCAACGACCTGGTGCTGCCGGGCGGGCGGCTGAAGGAGCAGCGGGACGCGGCGTACGAACTGCTGACCCAGATCCCGGGCGTGACATGCGTGAAGCCCAAGGGCGCGCTGTACCTCTTCCCCCGTCTCGACCCGAAGGTCTTCAAGATCAAGGACGACCGCCGGATGGTCCTGGACCTGCTGCGGCGCGAGAAGATCATGGTCGTCCAGGGATCGGGCTTCAACTGGCCCGAGCCCGACCACTTCCGGGTGGTGACACTGCCGACGGTGGGGGACCTGACGTCGGCGATCACCCGGATCGGGAACTTCCTGGACGGGTACGGCCAGGCCTGACGCTCACAGTCCGTGAGCGTGCGGTGCGATTCTGCGATCCACCTCAACTTTAGACGAGATCCAAGCTAGGATGGCTTCCTGCGAGAGCAGGAGGCCATCTCATGTACGAACCGATCCGCACCAAGTCGGTCCACAGTACGATGGCCGACACCACCCCCGACTTCCCGCATCATTCGCGCGAGGAGGAGCTGGACATCCAGCTCGCCGGCCATCTGGCGGCGCTGCTCGCGGTGACGGACGAGTTGCGTGCACGGGCACCCCGTCCGGACCTGGACGCAGCCGCCGAGCGGCTCGCAGAGCAGGTGGCGCGGTTGCGCGGCGGGGTTCCGCCGGTTCGCGCGACGGCACCCTCCGGCGACCACGAACCGCACGTCGCGGTCCTCCACCAGCGCGCCCACGCGCTGGCGGGCCGCGCCCTGGTGGTGGCGGCGTCCCGCGCGGACACCGCGGCGGCGATCCTGTCGGCGGAACGGATGGACGCGCACGCGGCGGCGACATCGGCGGAGCTGAGCACAGCCGGCTGACACCCCACCCGAGCCGCCGCATGACGGCTCCCTCGTACGGCCCCGGTCCACGTGCACCCGCAGCGTCGCACGGACCGGGCGCCATGACAGCGCGTTGGAAGACCGTGACGTACTGCGGACCGGTCTCACACCGTCTCAGGTCCTACGAGCACCTTCCGGCCAAGCTTGCTCTGTGCGAACTCCAGGTTCTCGAGCACACGCATGCGCTGTTCGGGCGGCAACTTGCCGCCTTGGAGCAGCCGTTCGCAGCAGTTCTTCGACTCCTCGTACTCTCCGACCCAGTAGGCGGACACCGCTAGTTCGTCGAGCGCGCGCCAGTCGTACCACCCGAACTCGACGAACAGGATGTCGCTCGGGCGCGGGATCCGCACCGCCTGCCGCGCGGACTCGTATGCGACCGACCAGCGCCGGCTGATACGGCCCAGACGCGCGAGCTCGCCGAGCGCTTCGGCACGTGAGGGGCGGCTCTCGTGCGCACGAAGGAAGCGTTCCATCACTTCGGTCGTCGGGTGTCCAAGCTCTTCCGCGAGCCGTGCGGCACAGAGGTGGGCACAGAAGACCTCCTCACCCCAGCCCCCCATGGCTGCCCGGCGGTCATAGGCTTCAAGGGCCTTCTCCCGCTCACCGGCGTCGCGCCAGCTCTGGGCGAGATAGAAGACGTAACGTACGTTGTCGGGCTCCTTGATCAGACCTTGCTGCAGGATCTCGGCATCGCTCAGGTACTTGGCCCGCACGTCTTCCTTCCTGTCGCGTCCTCCGCCGCCCACGATGAGCATGTTGAAGCCTTCGAGGGTCCCAAGGGCGAACTGCCGACCGCAGTCGAGGTACTCGTGCAGGACACCGACGTACCGCCACGGCAGCCGCGTCGAGACCAGGGTGGGGCGCCAGTGGATGAGGGGCCCGTGGTGCACTGCGACCCTGTAGGCGTCGAGGGTCAGCTTCGGCATGCGGAAGCCGGGCTGCATCTCCATCACGTCGTCGGCGTCGATGAAGAGCAGGTAGTCCGCGCCAGCGCGGGCGAGTTCGATCGCCTCGGTGCGACTGCCGTCAAACCCCTTCCAGGGTCGTTCGTGCAGTTCGCCGGGCAGATCGCTGTAGACGTCGCGGATGACGTCCTGGGTGCCGTCGGTCGAGCCCGTGTCCACGATGACCCACGTGTCGATCAAGGGCCGTACGGATTCGAGACAACGCCGGATCACCGGGGCTTCGTCCTTGACGATCATGTTCAGGCAGACCGTTGGCTTCACGGGTACCATCCAACTCCGCGATGACAAATGACCAATATGGGACGGTATCCAGCCGCTCGCGGCCACGCAAAGAGGCCGGGCCGACGAATTGCCGACCAGCACGGCCAATAACCCGATGACAGCACGAAATTTGCGTGAGCGGTTTCGGCGAACGACAGTCTTGACATGATCTTTGATGCGTACATTCGGGTGGTCTGTGCGCCGGACTTCCCGGCCCCTGGTTGCGCCACAAGGACCTCCTCGTAACTTGGGTGAAGATGACGGTTGTTCGGACTGAGGCACGTACCGGCACCGCCTCCAAAGGCGCTCCCGTGACCGCCACCTGAAATCAGTCGAATCCGTCGCTTCCCTCACCGACTCCATGAGATGTGACCAAGTGAAACGTAGGAATTTGTGGGCAAGGCTCGCCACTGCGGTGGTTGCCACGGCAGCGGTTGCCACAGGGGTGACCATCTGGGCCATGCAGCCCGGGTCGGACCCGACCCCGGAATCCAAGGCCGCGTCAGTGTCCGGGAATGCCTCGGAGGCAAACGCCCTATCCCAGACCGCACTTCAGCAGCAAGTGTCACATGATTTCCCTGGGGCCACCCGTACCTACCGGCGCGCGCTGAAACTGGATCCTCAGAACAAGGATGCCTGGTACGGCCTGGGCTTGATCGCGGCACAGACCGGCAAGACGGACGATGCCGTTGAAGCCTACGACAAGGCACTGAAGATCGATCCGTCCTTCATCTCCGCTCTCTTCAGCGAGGCGATGCTGCTGAAGTCGAGCGAGCCCGACCGGGCCATCGGACTCATGAAGCGCGCCGTGCGCGCCCAGCCGAAGGCGACCACGGTCCGTCTGCAACTCGGGCTCCTCCTGGCGGGGAAGGACCGCGACAACGAGGCCCAGGACGAGTTCCGACGTGCCGTCGCGGACAGTCCGTCCCTCCTTTCCCAGGTACCGGAACGATTCCGGGATTCCGTAAGTCCCTCACCGACAGCGAGCCACGGAGGGGACGCCACATGACGCCGACCGCGACACCGAGGTTCTCCGTCTTCACCCCCAGCCACCAGCCCCGTTTTCTCGATGAGTGCCTGGCAACCCTGCAGGCGCAGACCTGTCCGGACTGGGAGTGGATCGTCCTGCTCAACGGCGGCGCTCGGTGGCGGCCGGAGCGGCCCGACGAACGGATCCGTGTGGAGATCGCGGACGACATCCGCGGCGTCGGAGCCGCGAAGCGCAGGGCTTGCGAACTGGCGCGCGGCGAGATCCTCGTGGAACTCGACCACGACGATCTGCTGGCGAAGGCGTGCCTGGAGGAGCTCGGCAAGGCATTCGACGCACACCCCGAAGCCGTACTCGTCTACAGCAACACCGCGCTGATCACCGAGGACAGGAAGCCGGACAACACCCGTTTCAACGAGACGCACGGCTGGCAGTACGAGGAAGTGAACGTCGACGGCCGCAAGCTGCTTCAAGTCCTGTCCATGGCTCCGACGCCGCACAACATCTCCTACATCTGGTACGCGCCCAACCACGTACGGGCGTTCCGCAAGGAGAGCTACGAGAAGGCCGGCGGGTACGACGCCACCCGTACGGTTCTGGACGACCAGGACCTCATGTGCCGCCTGTTCCATGTCGGCGACTTCCACCACATTCCCCGCTGCCTGTACCTCCAGCGGATGCATGCCGCGAACACCCAGCGTGATCCGGAGGTCAACGCACACATCCAGCGTGAGACAGTCGCCCTCTACGACAGGTACATCGAGGCCAACGCCCTCGCCTGGACCCATCGGCACGGACTGCTCGCGCTGGACCTCGGCGCGGCCCACCGGAAGCCGCCCGGCTACCTGGGCGTGGACCAGTACCCGGGTGAGGGCGTCGACATCGTCGCGACCCTGCCCGGGAAGCTGGACCTGCCGGACAACTCCGTCGGTCTGATGCGGGCGGTGGACTTCCTCGAGCACGTACCCGCGAAGGTGCCACTGATCAACGAGCTGTACCGGTTGCTTGCCCCCGGCGGCATGCTCCTCACCATGACGCCCAGCTCCGACGGCCGCGGCGCGTACCAGGATCCCACTCACGTCGCTTACTACAACGAGAACTCGTTCTGGTACTACACGGACGACCAGTACCGCGCCTTCGTGCCCGAGATCGAGGCCAAGTTCCAGAAGTCACGGTTGGTCACCTACTACCCGACCGAGTGGCACTCCGAGAAGAACATCTCCTATGTCGTCGCCAACCTCATCGCGATGAAGGAGGGCGCTGAACGGTGCGGCGGCCCAATGCTGGTCTGAGCCCTGAACGGGGGGGCGCCCGGCGCGGGCCCTCCCCGCGGGGCGCCGCCCCCATGAGGCAGACGCGCCGCTCCGGGGCCGCGCGCCCCCACGGGAGAGCCGCTCGCGGTCGGCCGGAGGACGGCGGT
>CBFHCJ010000215.1:0-9662 GCA_965654005.1 uncultured Streptomyces sp.
CCAAGTGGACCGGCATCTGGATCTTCGTGCTCAGCGGCTGGGTCGGCCAGGACTATTTCTCCCCGCAGGGCTTCACCTATCTGCTCTACCTGGTGTTCGTGGCGATCCTGCTGGTGTGGTTCCGTGCGCCCGGTGTGATCTGGACGAAGGCGCGCCCCGGCGAGGCGGAGGTCGAGCCGAGCAGCCGCGGGCAGCGGGCCGTGCTGCTCATGGTGCTGATCGGCCTGTACGCGGCGAGCGTTTCGGCCCACCAGCTCACCCCGTTCGTGATGCTGGGCGTGCTCGCGGCGCTCGTCCTGGTCGGCCGCTCCGAACTGCGCGGCCTGCCCATCCTGTTCGCGGTGCTGGTCGCGTTCTGGGTCGGCTTCATGGCCGAGCCGTACTGGTCCGGGCACTTCAACGAACTCTTCGGGGGGGTCGGCGGCGTCGGCAGCAATGTGTCGACGTCCGTCTCCGGGCGCATCAAGGGCGGCGACCCGACCCACAAGCTGGTGCTCTACACGCGTGTGCTGCTGGCCGGCGCCGTGATGGCCTTCGGGTGCCTGGGCTGGTGGCGGCGGCGCAAGAACAAGTACCGCGAGCGGTCCCTGCTCGTGCTCACCTTCGTGCCGTTCCTGGGCTTCGGTATGCAGTCGTACGGCGGCGAGATGGCCCTGCGTGTCTTCATGTTCGCCGTGCCGGGCGCGGCCCTGCTCGCCGGGCTCGCTCTCTTCCCGCGCACCGGTGCGACGGCGAAGGAGCGGGACAAGGACCGGTCGAGCCTGGCCCCGCTCGCGGCCCTCATGGCGGGTCTCCTGCTGATGGGCGGCTTCCTGGTGGCCCGCTGGGGCAACGAGACGTTCGAGCGGATCCGCCCGGGCGAGGTCGCGGCCATGGACTATGTGTACGCCCACGACAACCCGACCGTACGGCTGCTGTGGCTGAGCAACGACACGGTCAACAACGTGACGCCGGCGATGCCGTGGGGCGCGAAGGACATGGAGAAGGTCCAGTACGTGCCGACGCTGGCGCCCGTCGATCCGGTCCTGGTGTCGGGCCTGGTCAAGTCGCTCAAGGACGCGGGCCCGAACTCGTACCTCATGATCAACGTCAGTCAGGTGACCTACCTCCAAATGGACGTGGGCTACTCGGCTACCTGGGAGTCGCGGCTCATCAAGAACCTGGACGACCGCCAGGAGCTGAAGAAGGTCCTCGTCAACGACGACGTGACCATGTACGCGCTGCGCAAGCAGCCCGCGGGCGAGGTCGCGAAGCCGCATCCGGGTCCGATCGGCCCCCTGGTGACCTGGACCCCGTGGTCGGTCGTCGGCGGTATCGCGGCCGTGGCGCTGGTCCTGCTGCTCATGGGGCGCGAGGTCGTGCGGGTCGCGATGCGGCCGGGCGTGCGGCAGCTGCGGTGGCTGCAGAGCAGCTTCTGGTTCTCGCTGCCGCTGCTGGCGGTGCTGCTGGCCTCGCTGGTGCAGCGGTTCCTGACCATGGGGAAGGGCTGAGCCTCACACGGCGTATGCCACGGCGCAGGAGGGCGAAGGGCGTACGAGGTGAAGGGCGTACGAGGTGAAGCGGCTCAGCGCTGGAGCCACTTCACCTCGTACGCCTTCATGTCGAACCGCTTCCCGTCGACCTGTGCGCTGATCGTCCGACCCAGGGTGTTCACCACGAGCACGACCTTGTCGGTGGCGAGCACGCGGACGTTGGGGACGTCGTCCTTGGCGACCGACACCGTCCGATACGTCGTACCGGGCGGGAACTCCTTGCCGAAGCGGGAGACCAGGTCGTACATGGGCAGCGCCTTGCCGCCGTCTGCCGTGTCGGTCGGCGTCCACAGGCAGCCCGGGCAGTCGGAGCCCTGCTCCTCCTCCGGGTTCCAGTAGAAGCCGGAGGAGGCTCCGCCCTTGACCATGGCGATCATCCCGGTGGCCTGCACGGCGACGCGGTGGTCCTCGGTCCAGCCCTTGCGGTCGTCGTTTCCGTCGGCGGGCTCGACGTAGTACTCCGACCACCACAGCGGCAGGTCGTGGGTCTGCTGCCGTACCCATTCGCTGACCGCGGTGAACTTGTCGGTGGCCGCGAACTCGTTGGGCAGCAGTTCGTCGTCCTTGGTGTAGCTGGAGCCGTCCACGACGACGAAGTCGGCGCCCACTTTGTGCTCGTTCCAGTAGTCGAAGGCGTCGATGATCCGCTGGTCCATCGCGCCCCAGGCGCCGCGCAGGGTCGTGGAGGCGTTCTCCTTCTGCTGCGGGTCGACGCTGTCCATGACGAGGTAGGGGCCGCCCACCATGATCTTGGGGTTGACCTGCTTGAGCGCCTTGTAGACGAGGTTGTACAGCTCGGTGTATCCCTCGTAGTCCCAGCGGTCCTTGGAGTCGTTCCAGAAGCCCTTGAACTCGTTCCAGACGACGAAGTGGCGCACGTCCGGGTAGCGCTTGGCGACGGTCGCGGCGAGGGCGGCGAAGTCTCTGTAGTGGTCGGGCGTCGGGGCGGTCTCCAGGGCGGACTGGCTCCAGTTGGTGTTGTCGGCACCCGCCCTGCCGCCCTTCATCCAGTCGGGGGCGCAGCACAGGGTGACGACCGGGGTGCCACCGGACTCGCGTATGAAGTCGATACGGCGGTCCATCTCGTCGAAGTCGTAACGGCCCTTGACCGGCTCGGGATTGCCGGCGCCCCAGCCCATGATGTGCTGGTTCTGCGGCAGCCCGGTCCCGGACAGCAGGTCCTCGACACGCGTGGTGGCGGTGCCGCTGCCCTCGTCGGCGCTGTACTGGGTGTGTGTGAAGCCCCAGCCCACGTCCGGTTTCGTATCGTCGGGCGGACTGGCGGGCGTGCCGTGCACCTTGTCACCGTCGCGCGTGGTACCCCTGGTATCGGCCCGGTTGCCGGGCAGCGTGCTGATCAGGGTCACCACCAGGGCCAGAGCGGCCACAGCCACACCGAGCAGTGCGGTGAGGCGCCACCGCCGAGCCCCCGAATTCCACCCATGACGTCCCATCATGGGCAACAGTAACGGGGGGAGTCGACCGGCGGACAGGTTTCGGCGTGCGACAGTCCTACTGCCGGGGCCGGGGGCCGACCCCCCGACCCCGGCCGGACACATGTGCGAGCCCCCTTGAGCGGTCCAGGGACAGGCCGCGGAAATCCAGTGCACAGGGCGCCCTCGTGTCGGATCATGGCGGCATGTCTGCGAACCCACACGACGCGCTGCCGATCCGGCTCAACGTCGACGACAGCGACTCACCGTCCGATGTCGTCGACGCGCTGTTCCTCGGCCGCTTCGCGACGGGCGAGCAGCCGTACTCGCACGCTGCGAACATCGACCGCGTACGGTCCGGGGCCACGCTCCTGCCGCCGGGCGCCCGGGTGCTGCGGATCGCCCGCGACGACGACCGCAGCGCGACCCTGGCCGAGGGCGACGGCTGGACGCTGCTGATCTCCCGCTGGAACCGCGGCGCGGACGTCACGGTCACCGCGATGACCGCCGAACTGGCCGAACAGGTGCTGAACCAGGCCACGGACGGCGCGACGGACGAGCCGGAGCCGCAGCCGGAGAACGTGACGATGGGGTTCTGGTACGTGTCGCCGAGGCGCGGCCCGCACCGTACGACGCGGCAGATCGCGGCGGGCACCTGGGAGGAGGTCCGCCCGAACTACACGGCGCCGGTGGCGGACGCCATGGACCGGCTGATGAAGACGACACCGGAGGACATCACGGGCCGTCTGCTGCTGCTGCACGGCCCGCCGGGCACGGGCAAGACGTCGGCGCTGCGGACTCTGGCGCGCTCGTGGCGGGACTGGTGCCAGGTGGACTGCGTCCTGGACCCGGAACGGCTCTTCAGCGACGTCGGCTATCTGATGGACATCGCGATCGGCGAGGAGGACACGGCGGGCAAGGGCCGTTGGCGGCTGCTCCTGCTGGAGGACTGCGACGAACTGATCCGCGGGGAGGCCAAGCACACGGCGGGTCAGGCGCTGTCCCGCCTGCTGAACCTGACGGACGGACTGCTGGGCCAGGGCAGGAACGTCCTGGTGGGCGTCACGACGAACGAGGACCTGGAGCGCCTGCACCCGGCCGTCGTCCGCCCCGGCCGCTGCCTGGCCCGTATCGAGGTCGGCCCGCTGACCCGCCCCGAGGCGGTGACCTGGCTGGGCCGTGAGGACGGTGTGGGCCGCGAGGGGGCGACCCTGGCGGAGCTGTACGCACTGCGCCGCGGAACGTCACCGACTTCGGTGCCGGACCCCCGGGCGGGGGCGGACTCCGGGCTGTACCTGTAGCAGAGCGCGACCGGTGCTTTGATGGAGGTATGACCCTGTTCGTCGGCACGTCGGGGTGGCAGTACAAGGACTGGCGGGACGTCCTGTACCCGGCCGACGTGCCCATGCGTCTGTGGCTGGAGGAGTTCGCGACGCGGTTCGCCACCGTCGAGATCAACAACGCGTTCTACCGGTTGCCGTCGCGGGAGACCTTCGAGAGCTGGCGGGAGCGGGTGCCGCGGGACTTCGTGGTGGCGGTGAAGGCGAGCCGCTACCTGACGCACATCAAACGGCTGCGGGACCCGCAGGAGCCCGTGCACCGCCTGATGAGCCACGCGGCGGGCCTCGGTGACCGCCTCGGCCCGGTCCTGCTCCAGCTCCCGCCCACCCTGCGCGCCGACCCGGATCTCCTCGACGACTGCCTCGCCTGCTTCCCGTCCGGTACCCGGGTCGCGGTCGAACCGCGCCACGACTCCTGGTGGACGCCTCAGGTACGCGGGGTGCTCGAGGCGCGGGGCGCGGCGCTGTGCTGGGCCGACGTGCTGGCCCGCCCGGTCACCCCGCTGTGGCGGACCACCGACTGGGGCTACGTCCGCTTCCACGCGGGCCGCGCCCAGCCGTGGCCCCGCTACGGCCGCCAGTCCCTGACGACCTGGGTCCATCGCATCGCGGAGGCCTGGCCCGACGACCGGGACGTCCACGCCTACTTCAACAACGACCCGCACGCGGCAGCGGTCCTGGACGCGACGGCGTTCGCCCGCGCGGCGACGGCGGCGGGCCTGCGGGTGACGCGCACGCCACGACGGCTGCCGACGGCGACGGCGGGCACGGCCCAGTAGGCCTACAGTGGGCCTACTCCGCCACGACGGCGCAGTCCTGCGGTGCCGAACCCGCGCCCGGCCCCGGCCCCGGCAGGTACGTACCCCTGGTCCCAGAAGCCGCTACTGTCCGTAAGCCGCCCGCAGGGCGTCCCGGACCGCCGCAAGCCCCTCGGCCTCGCTGAGCCCCAGCCGCCGAACCCGCTCGGCATACGCGGTAGCGGCTGCCGCCGCTTCCCTCTCGGCGGCTGAGCCCGCGGCGGCGACGAACGTTCCGTTGCGCCCCCGCGTCTCGATCACCCCGTCCGCCTCCAGCGCCCGGTACGCCTTGGCGACCGTGTTGGCCGCCAGGCCGAGGGACTCGGCCAGCCCGCGCACGGTCGGCAGCCGGTATCCCACCGGCAGCACCCCCGCCCGCGCCTGCTCGGAGATCTGCGCCCGCACCTGCTCGTACGGCGGCGCGCTCCCATCGATATGGATCTTCAAGGTCACGGCCCGATTGTCCCGCACCCCACGGAAAATGAGAGGTACCCACGCACCTCCCCCACGTACCGTGCGCCGTCATGACCGCGACCTCACCCGCCCGGTCACCGTCTCCGGCATCACGGGGTCGCGCAGCCCGTGGTCCGGCTCGTCGTCGAACCGGGCGGCCTCGGTGTCCCGGTCCACCTCCGCCCTGTGGCCGCCGAGGTTTCGGCGCCCGGGTTCTTGGCCATGCTCCTGGTCACATTCCTGGTCATACGGCCAGGGTGACAGGCACCACTGACAGTCGATTCGTGACAGCCGCCACAGACAGACCGCGACCGATGAGGGACCCTCGCCACAAGGTCTACCTTCCGTACGAATGAGGAACCCGGTAGGCACAAGGAGGCAGCCATGCGCCGAGTGACCGTGCACAAGCCCCTGAAGAGGAACGACTCCCGCCGGGTTCGGGAGGAGGCCGACGAGCGCCCCGTCGAGCGCCCTGAGGTGCGGAAGGACATCGCGCGCCTCTGGTGGCCGGACGGCTGAGCCCGCTCGCCCGTCAACTCGGAGCAGACCGCCTTCCCACACCCCGTCCCTGAGCCTCGAAGTGCACGGCGATGCTGTCGAGGCCGATGCGCGCTGACGCCGCCGAGGAACGCGAGGATCGTGCCGCCGTGGGCCAACTGACCAACGAGAAGAGTCAAGCGGCCAGCGACCCCGGTATCACCGCCCGCGGCCCGAACTTCGCTCGCGCGCGGTCCGCCACCTCCTCGAGCCGGCGTACCTTCTCGTCCACCGGGTCGAAGGTGAGCTGGTGGGCCGCGTGTTCGGCGGAGCTCAGCCCCTCGGCGCGCAGGGCGATCGCACGCACCCGAGCGCGCTGCAGTCCGAGCGCCTCGTACATGCGGTACGCCTCGGCGGTGAGCGCCGCCGAGTGCGCGGTGGGCTCGGCGAGGGTGCGGCTGCGGGTCGTCGAGGAGCGGTCGGCGTAGCGCACGGTGAGGGTGAGCGTGCGGCACACCCGCTCGATGGCGCGCAGCCGGGTGCCCAGTTCCTGGGTGGCCGACAGCAGGGCGCGCCGGTGCCGGTCCGGGTCCAGTTCGTCGCGCTGGAAGGTGCGTTCGGTGGCGAGGGAGCGGGTGACGGCGTTGGGTACGACCTGGCCGCGGTCGACGCCGTTCGCCTTCTCGTGCAGTTCGCGGCCGGCCCGGGCGCCGACGAGCCGTTGCACCGTCGACAGGGGCGCGGCGGCGACCTTGCCGATGGTGTCGAGTCCGTACTCGCACAGGGTGCGGGCGGTTGTGCCGCCGACCCCGGGCAGTTCCCTGACCGGCCGGTCGGCGAGGAACTCCCGTACGGCGTCGGGCTCCTCGGGCACCACGCGGACCGCCCCGGGCGCCGCCTCCCGCAGGGCCATACGGGCCAGCATCGGCCCGGGTCCGCCCCCGATCGCGCAGTCGATCCCGTGGTGCGCGAGGGCCCGGACACGGATCAGCGTGGCCAGTTCGGCGGTGTCCCGCCCGAAGTACCGCTCGGCGCCGCGCAGATCGGCCAGCGCCCCGTCGGGCGGCAGCGCCTCGACGACGGGCGTGAACTCCTCGAGGAGTCCGAGCAGCCCCGGCAGGGCCGCCTCGTACATCTCAGGCAGCTGGAAACGTACGCAGAGGATGGTCATCCCGCACTCCCCGGACTCTGATGCCACAACTTCTTTCCACCCGCCGGGCCCTCGCCCGCGGGACGCAGATCGGCCCAGGGGTTCATCTCGTATCCCGTGGGCATTCGGATGCGGCGGCCCTTCGCCGCGTCGCCGCCGCCGTCCGGCTGTCGCGGTCCGGGCTCCGCCAGCCGGACCGCCACTTCGTCGAGGCCGCCCTCGGCGCGCAGTTCGACGAGTTCGGCGAGGTTCCAGGCGGCGGCGCCGACCACACTGAGGCTGCGCGGCCCGCGGCGCTGTACCACCCCGCGCACCAGCAGCAGCCAGGAGTGGAAGACGGTGTGGGCGCAGGAGTCGTGGGAGTCGTCGAAGAAGGCGAGGTCGACCAGGCCCGTGCCGTCGTCCAGGGTGGTGAAGACGACCCGCTTGCCGGAGCGGATCGGCGGGGTCTGGGTGGCCGCCTTGGCGCCCGCGACCAGCACCGTCTCGCCGTGCCGCGCCGCGCGCAGCCGGCGCGCCGACACCACGCCCAGTTCGTCGAGGAACACGCGGTAGTCGTCCATCAGGTTGCGCGAGGCGTCCATGGAGAGCACGCCCAGCTCGGCGCTGAGCTTCTCCGCCGGGGAGAGGTCGGGCAGTCCGGCCGGGGCCGTCTTACGGCCGCCGGCCAGCGGGAGCTGGCCCCCGCCTCCGCCCCGGGCGCCCCGGTGCAGTTCGGTCAGATGCAGCTGCATGTCACGGCGGTTGGCGCCGAACTCGTCCAACGCGCCGACCTGGGCGAGCCGCTGGGCGACGGGACGGCTCGGCCGCGCCCGCTCCCAGAAGTCGAGCAGCGAGGCGTACGGCTGCCCGGCCTCGATCCGCCTGGTCTCGGCCTCGCTGATGCCGTGCACGTCGGAGAGGGCGAGGCGGAGTCCCCAGCGCCCGGCGGATTCCATAGATTCAGACACCAGTTCGATCCGATGAGCGGCTCCCGACTTGTTCACGTCCAACGGCAGGATCGGCACTCCCCGCCGCCGCGCGTCCGCCAGCAGCAGCCGCTTCGGATACATCCCGGGGTCGTGAGTCAGCAGCCCCGCATAGAAGGCGGCCGGGTGATGGGCCTTCAGCCAGGCCGACTGGTACGTCGGCACGGCGAAGGCGACCGCGTGCGCCTTGCAGAAGCCGTAGGAGCCGAAGGCCTCGACGATCTCCCAGGTGCGCCGAATCGTTTCCGCGTCATACCCGTTCGCAGCCGCCCGCTGCGCGAACCACACCCGGATCCGCCCCTGCGACTCCGGATCGGACAACCCGCGCCGCACCTGGTCCGCCTCGCCCCGCCCGCAGCCGGTCATGATGTCGACGATGTGGATGATCTGTTCGTGGAAGACGACGACGCCGTACGTCTCCTTCAGCGGCTCCTCCAGATCCGGGTGCGGGTAACGCACCGGCGCCCGCCCGTGCCGTGCCTCGATGAACGGCCGCACCATGTCGGCGGCGACCGGACCGGGCCGGAACAACGAGATGTCGACGACGAGGTCGTGGAACGTGGCCGGCTGGAGCCTCCCGACCAGGTCCCGCTGGCCCGGCGACTCGATCTGGAAGCAGCCCAGCGTCTCGGTGGAGCGGATGAGCCGGTACGTCGCCGGGTCGCCGGGGGCCAGGGAGTCCAGGTCGATCCGCTCCCCCGTCACCCGCCCCACCTCGGCGACGGCGTGCGCCATCGCGGACTGCATCCGCACCCCGAGCACGTCGAGCTTGAGCAGCCCGAGCTCCTCGACGTCGTCCTTGTCGAACTGCGACATGGGGAAGCCCTCGCCACTGGTCGGCATGACCGGCGTACGGGCCAGGAGGGAGGCGTCGGAGAGGAGCACCCCGCAGGGGTGCATGGCGACCCCGCGCGGCAGGGCGTCGAGGGCCTCGACCAGTTCCCAGAAGTCTCCGTACCTTTCCCGCTCCGCGGCCAGGGGCTTGAGCTCGGGCAGTTCGTCGAGGGCCGCGCGGGCGTCGCGGGCGCGGATGTGCGGGAAGGACTTGGCGATGCGGTCGATGTCGGCCGGGTCCAGGGACAGGGCCGCGCCCACGTCGCGAATCGCGTGGCGGACGCGGTACGTCTCCGGCATCGCGACCGTCGCCACCCGCTCGGTGCCGAACCGGCCGATGATCGCGCGGTAGACCTCGAGCCGGCGTGCGGACTCCACGTCGATGTCGATGTCGGGCAGGGCCAGCCGGCGCTTGGACAGGAAGCGCTCCATCAGCAGCCCGTGTTCGATCGGGTCGGCGTGCGCGATCCCGAGGAGGTGGTTGACGAGGGAGCCCGCACCGGAGCCGCGCGCGGCGACCCTGATGCCCATCCTCCGTACGTCGTCCACGACCTGGGCGACGGTGAGGAAGTAGGAGGCGAAGCCGTGGTGGGCGATGATGTCCAGTTCCTCGTGCATCCGCTCCCAGTAGGCGCGCCGGTTGTCGTAGCCGCGCAGCACCATGCCGGCCGCCGCACG
>CBFHCJ010000216.1:0-9587 GCA_965654005.1 uncultured Streptomyces sp.
CGCCGCCGCGCAGGGCCGCGATGACCAGCGCGGCGGCCACGCACAGCGTGAAGTACCCGTAGATGGCGCTCACCCCGAGCAGGAGGGCCCCGGCCGCGCCGGGGAAGGCGACCGCGGAGACGGTGTGTGCGGCGAACGTCTGCCGCCGCAGCACCACGAACCACCCCACGACGGCGGCGACCACGGACACGACCGCGCCCGCGCGGAACGCGTTGACCATGAACGGGTACGACCACATCTCCTGGACGTCGGTCAGGAGGTTCCAGGACCAGGCCGGTGCCCCGGTTTCGGCGAGCGTCATGACGGCTCCCCGGAGTGCCGGTCGGTGTGCACCGCGGGCGGTTCCGGCTGGCCGACCACGACGAGCCGTCCGTCCGAGGTCCGCAGCACCTCGACGGGAGTGCCGTACAGGCGGGTCAGGGTCTCGGAGGTGATGACCTCGCCCGGGGTGCCGGTCGCGGCGCCCCCCTCGGCCAGGTACACCACCCGGTCCAGGTGGTGGAGTATCGGGTTCACGTCATGGGCGACCATGACCACCGACACGCCCTCCTGGTGGCAGATGCGCCCGATCAGCGCGGCCACCGCGCTCTGGTTGGGCAGGTCGAGGCTGTCCAACGGCTCGTCCAGCAGCAGCAGTTCGGGCCTGCGGATCAGCGCCTGGGCGATCAGCAGCCGCTGCTGCTCGCCGCCGGAGCACTGCCCGATGGGGCGGTGCGCGTATGCCGACGCCCCGACCAGTTCGATCACCTCGTCCACCCGCGCGCGGGCCGCCCGGCGGCGCACGCTGGGGAACGGCAGCGGCACCCCCCACCGGTCGCCGTCCAGCCCCATGCGCACCACGTCGATACCGCGGATTTGCAGGGTGGCATCGAAGCTGCGGCGCTGCGGCAGATAGCCGATACGGTCACTGGCCTGACCGGGACGGGCGCCGAGCACCCGCACATCACCGGCCGCCGCGGGCAGCGCGCCGAGCAGAACCTTGATCATGGTGGACTTGCCGACGCCGTTGGGGCCGAGCACGGCGGTGAACTCACCGGTCCCGATGCGAAGGTCCACGCCGGACCACAGCGTCCGGCCGCCCACGCGCACGGCCGCGCCGCGCAGGTCGACCACCGGGTCGTTTCCGCTGTCTGTGGCCGTGTCGTGGCCGCCGGTCCGGCGCGTGGGGACGGTGTGGGCGCTGTGCGCGACGACCTCGCGGGCCTTCGCTATCGGGTTCATGGCGTCAGCTCACTTCCCGGTCGCCTTGGCCAGGGCCTGCTCGATGCCCTGCAGTTCGGTGGTCTGCCACTGCTGGAAACTGGCGCCGGCGGGGGTGAGGGTCTCGGTGACGGTGGCGACCGGGATGCCTTCCGCCTTGGCCTCCTTGACCTGCGCCTGAACGTCCGGGGTGGAGTTCTGGGAGTTGTAGACGTAGATTTTGATCTTCTTGTTCTTGATCTGCTGGTCGATGGTGGCCTTGTCCTCGGCCGTGGGGTCGGAGCCCTCGCTCATCGCGTCCAGGAACGTCTCCGGGGTGAGCATCTTCAGCCCCAGGCCCTCGGCGAGCGGGGTGACGATGGACTCGGAGGCCCCGATCGGGGTGCCCGCGTACTTCGCCTTGATGTCGGCTATGAGCTTGTCGTAGCCGGCGAGCGTCTTCGTCTCGAAGGTCGTCTTCTGCTGGTCGAAGTAGGCGGCATCGGCCGGGTCGATCTTCTTGTAGTCGGCGGTGATCTTCTCGATCACCTTGTGTACGTCGTCCGGGGAGTACCAGCGGTGCGGGTTGCCGCCCGGCTTGATGCCGACCAGGTCGCCGACCTTCAGCTCGGTGCGCCCGCTGCCGGGGTTGGCGGCGAGCAGCTTGTCGGCCCAGGCGTCGTAGCCGATGCCGTTGACGATGGCGTACTGGGCGCCGGCTACCGTGCGGGCGTCGGCGGCGGTCGGCTCGTAGTCGTGCGGGTCCGTGTCGGGGTTGGTGATGATGCTGGTCACCTTCACATGGCTGCCGCCGAGTTGGGAGGCGATGCTGCCCCAGAAGTTCTCCGCGGCCACCACCTGGATCGTCTTGCCCGAGCCGCTGCCGCTGCCGGTCGCGGTGGTGTTGCTGGTGTCGTTCGAGGAGGAGGTGGAGCAGGCGGTCGCCGTCGCGGCCGTCAGGGCGGCTGTCGCGGTGACGAGTGCGAGCCTCGCGGACGGCCAGGCGGAACGTGAGGCGGGGACGGCGGACATACTGGGGCTCCTTCGGGCGGTGCCGGACGGGAAGCGGACACGCGTCGGCGATGCGGTGACACCCCCAGGCTAGATGGAAACGATTTTCACCTCAATGGCAGATGAAAACCATTGCCATCTCTTGACTGGGCGTACGACCCCCAAGGGCTGTCGCCCTTTTTGTGACGACAGTCCTTGGCTCTCGCAGGGGCCATTGCCCCGTGATGGCTCAGCAGTCGCGGAACTCCGGCGACTGGTTGAGGATCTGTGCGCGCAGAGAGGTGAAGCGCGTGTGGGTCTCACCGCCGCGCGCTTCGGGGTGGAAGGCGGCGACGCGGTGGCAGTTCTGGAAGGCGAGGGCGACGCCGAAGTGCCGTTCCAGGCTGCCGCGGATGGCGTCGCTGGACAGTGCTCGCAGTAGCTGGCCGCGTTCCTCCTCGGAGGGCGGCGGGGTCTGGTTGTCGGCGAACTCCGCGGTGCCTGAGCGCAGTTGGTCGGCCAGGCGGGCGATGAGGTCGTAGGCGTACGGCAGGGATGTGCGGACCGTTATCACGAAGTCCTGTTCCCGCACTTCGCCGTTCTCGGCTTCGGCGAGCAGCTGCGGGGAGACGTCGAGCGACATGAAGGGCTGTCCTGTTCTGTGGTTCGGTTCTTGAGACGGGCAGGGGTCAGGCGAGGGCGGCCAGCGCCGTGGGGCCGTGCTGGAAGCCGTGGTCGACCTGGGCGGCGAGGTCCTGGCCGGTGGCTTCGTTGGCCCAGGCGATGGCGTTGCGCAGGTGGAACTCGACGGCGTGCTTCTGGAAAGTGGTCCAGTCCTTGGGGCGGGCGTCCACGGCCTCGCGCAGCCGGTCCAGCGTGCGGGTGTTGTGCGGTTCGAGCTCGCCGTGACCGCGGCCCTGTTCGTGCGCGCGGACGTACGAGGATTGCACACAGTAGGTGAGCAGGTCGTCGCCGACGTGCTCCTTGAGGAAGAGCAGGTCGTCCTCGCCGGTGACCTTGTTGCCGACGACCGCGACGGGGATGCCGAACTCGGCCGCGTGGTCGCGGTACTGGCGATAGACGGAGACGCTCTTCCGCGTCGGTTCCACGACCAGGAACGTCATGTCGAAGCGGGTGAACAGGCCGGAGGCGAAGGCGTCGGCGCCCGCGGTCATGTCGACGACGACGTACTCGCCGGGGCCGTCGACCAGGTGGTTGAGGTAGAGCTCGACCGCGCCGAGCTTTGAGTGGTAGCAGGCCACGCCGAGATCGCTCTCGTCGAAGGCGCCGGTCACCATCAGCGGTACGCCGTCGACCTCCTGGATGTGGCGGGAGTGGACCTCGTCCTCGCCGAGCAGGCGCAGCAGTCGGGAGCCGCGGCCGGGCGGGGTCGTCTTGACCATGGCGTCGCGGGAGGGGATCCGCGGGTTGGCGCCTCGAAGGTAGTCCTTGATCTCGCCGGTCCGCGTGCTGAGCGGAGGGGCGGCGAAGAGCTCGTCCTCGCCGAGGCCGAGGGCGTACGCCAGGTGCTGGTTGATGTCGCCATCGATCGCGACGACGGGCGCACCCGAGTGCGCCAGGTGACGGGAGAACAGGGCGGACAGGGTCGTCTTGCCGCTGCCGCCCTTGCCCACGAAGGCAACGCGCACGACTAGCTCCTATTGAAAATGGAAGTCATGAGCATAGACTGGTGGCGCAGTGAGGCGGTGTCAAATCACTCGCAGATCACTCGCGCACCAACTCGCTGGTTGGATCGGCCAGTTGGGTGTCCTGTGGCGCCAATGAGGGATCCAATTCCGGTGTTCCCGCCTGGACGTGGGGCGTCTTGTGCGCACTTGCCTACGCGGCCGGCGGCTTACCTGCGGTTTCATGCCCTCGGTCGCCCGGGTCAACAACAGATAAAGGAAGCTGCGTAACGGCCGAACTCGACCCCGCGCTCAAAGGTTTCGAACGTGGCTCGGGTGGCTCGGAAAACGGCAGCGGCTCTCGCACCAAGTCGGCCACGTCACTGCCTGCTCCGGTCGGCGCCGGGACGCCCTGCAGCGGCTGTCAGCCGCCCTTGCGGAGGATGTCATCGATCCTTCGTCCATCCGCCTCAGTCATGCCTCCGTCGCCCAGGGGGACGCCCAACGCGTCTGCCAGAGCGCGGTGATGGACGTCGACGACCGCCTCGACGAGGGTCGCGAACTCCTCCAGGCCGGAACGGGCGCGGCGCCATGACGTGAGCAGGACACAGGCCGCCGTCACGAGGGCGGGCCACCAGAAGATCCCGGCGATCCCGTACAGGCAGCCCCAGCCGGCGAGGGTGACGGCCTCGGCGAAGCCGATCCGCGCGTCCACGACAGGGCGCCGTACCTCGTCGCTCAGGAGCAGCCACAGGCGGGGCCAGGCCGTCGCCGCGTCGAACCAGTACTGTGCGCGGATCCGCGCCTCGATGAGCCGTACCCGGTCGCTCATCCAGGTCGGCCGCTGCGGAAGGTAGGCATCCACCGGCGAGATGCCGTTCCGCTCGGCGGCCCGCAGAGCGCGTGCTCGGCGCCTGCCGCCGTGGCCCGGCCCGGTGCGCAGCCACCACCGCTCGGCTGCCCTGCCCAGTTCGCCCGCCACGGTACCGGTGAGGCCGGCGGCGACCAGCGCCACCCCGGCGGCCACCGCCGCCCACGCCGGGTGGCGGTGCGCCTCGCGCGCCAGGCGATCCACCCAGTCGGCCAGTTCGTCGGCGTCGAGAGCGTGGGCGTGGCCGAGATGGCAGCCCGCCGCCGTCACGGCGACGAGCAGCAGCCCAGGCAGGAGCACCGCGGTGACCCAGCGGCTGCTGACGTGCTTGCCGACCTCGGAGAGGATGCCGGTCACCATCGCGTGTCACGCCGTCGGTGTCATCGGCGCGCCGAAGACATGGCACACGGGCGTGTGCCCTTGCGCGTCGCGCCCGGCCGTACGGTCGCACTTGCCGAGCGGACACCCGTAGCGGCCCGCGCTCACCGTGGGCGTGCGCGGTGCGCCCGGAAAGCCGGCCAGGTTCAGGACGCTTCGGCCCGACCAGTTCCGTGCCGTCTCCGCGTCCGCGTCCTGCAGCCACTTGCGCACCGCTCGCTGCGCGGAGCCGCCGTCGCGGACCCTGGCCGCGTCGCGTTCGAGGCGCTCGACCACACCGGTCGCCCGCGCCTGCTCTCGCAGCCCCGGCAGGCGAGCGCACCACAGTGCCAGGGCCTCGGCGTCCGTCAGTTCCTCGGCTGCCACCCAACCTCCCGCCTAAGCCCGCCCGTTGGCTGCTCATTGGCGAGATTACCCGACCGGACATCATGGGCACGCCGTCTGGCCCGCCCCGCGCGGCCGTGGCTATCGTGATGTGAGGGCGAAAGGGGCGACGCGGCGTGCGTTGGCAGCGGGGGAGCAGTCCGGAGCAGAGAATCGAGTACGCCGTCCGGGAGTGTGTACGGACGGGCCGTAACGCAGGGGTCGAGAATCCACAACTGACTGCGGACGCAGAGCAGTTGCTGCACGAGACCGCCGTCGATCCGGTGCGCTCCGAGCCCAGGCGGCGTGCGTTGCAACTCGCCGGATGGCTCTGTCTGGCACAGAAGGGCAACCTCGCCCAGCAGCCGGGCCTCCCGGATCTGCCCACCACCGTCATGCTGCTCGGCCTGCTGCACGACATGAACCCGGATTTGGTCACTGGCCAACTGTGGGAACGCGCGGTGGAGTTCGGCGCCGACCCGGACAGCCGGGTGCAGGCCGCCGTCACGGGGTTGCTGGGCGCGGCGCAGGCCGGCAATGATCCGATCCTCGCACTCGTCGCCCTGCAGGGCGCTCTGAACGACCTGCCGGCGGACCATCCGAAGCTGGCCGAATACCATGCGGTGGCCGCCACCGGGTGGTTGGAGCGGCACGGACTGACCGGTATCACCACCGACCTGGAGAACGCCGCGGACCTGAGCCGTCGGGCGCTGGCCCACACCGGCCCCGAGGATCCCCGGCGCGCCGACGCCCTGCGGACCGCGTGCGCGAGCCTGATCAGGCTCCTCGAACAACAGGAGACCGCGGAGACCGCCAGAGCCGCTGCGGAGATGTGCCGCAAGTTCCTCTCCGTGGCCCCGGTCGGCGGCCAGGACCACACCAGTGCCGAACTTGCGCTGAGCAGTGTCCTGTTGCGCCGGTTCGAGTACACGCAGGCGGCGGCCGACCTCGATGAGGCCGTGGACCTCCTGCGCCGGGGCACGGAGCGGGAACGACGGGCCGGCGGCACACGCCCCGAGCTGCTGCGCAACCTGGCCGTCGCCCTCTACCGGCGTTACCGGCTCACGCGCGCCGTCGAGGACCTCGCGGAGGCGATCGGGGCCCTCGACTCGGCCGCGCGGCTGGCCGCCCGGTACGACACCGCACAGGCGGCGTCCCTGCGCGCGGAGCAGCTGATGCTGGAGCGGCAGCGCGCCGAGGGGCCACAGCAGGACACACAGCGCCCGGCTCCGCCGACGGCGCAGAGCAGGCTGGAGGAAGGCAGCCGGCTGATCGAGCAGTGGAAGGCGGGCGGCGATCCGCTGTTCCGCGACCGCGCGATCGAGCTGCTGGGTCCGGCGCTGCGGGAGCTGCCCGAGGACCACGTCGATCTGGCGGCGTGCAGCGGATATCTGGGCTACGCGCTGCTGAGGCGTTATGAGCACGGGGGCGGTGATCCGGCGGACCTGGCCGCCGCCGAGGAGGCGATCCACCGGGCGGTGCGGACATGCCCGCCGGACAGCCCGAACATGGTCGGATGCCTCACCCTGCAGGCTGAGGCGGCCTACAACCGGTTCCAGCGCTACGGCGCCCCGGACGACCTGGACGCCGCCGTCGCCGTGCGGCGCCGGCTGCTGTCGCTCGCGCCGCCGAACGAGCGGGAGTACTGGCAGACGCTGCACAACCTCGGCTCGCAGCTGGCCATCCGGTACGAACGCATCGGTGCGCTGCCCGACGCGGACGAGGCGGTCGAGCTGCTGCGACAGGCCCTCGCCATGGCCGGCCCCTCCGTGGAGGACCCCGGCTACACCGCGCTGGTCCTGGGTGAGGCCCTCGTCCGGCGCGCCCGCGACACCGAGGCGCCGCACGACCTCGACGAAGCCTGCGACAGCCTGTCGGCGGCCCTGCGACTGCTGCCCTCCGGGGATCCGCGACGCGACCGCGCGCAGCAACTGCTGAACACCGCGGCCCGACGGCGGGAGGAGCAGCGCAGGGCGTACGAGGAAACCGTCCTGCCCGTGCTGCGCCGTGCGAAGTTCCACTCGGGTCCCGCCGACCGGCCCTCGGTGCCGCCCGAGGCGGCGGCGCAGGACTCCCTGGCCGCGCAGCAGTACCTGACCGTCCTCACCGAGGCGCGACAGAGCTTCGAACGGACCGGTGACACATCGGCGCTCGAGGCCGGCATCGCCACCGGCCGCCGCCTCCTCGGCGGGCTGCCCGCCCACCATCCGGAGCGCGCGGCGACAGCTGCCGGGCTCGGCGCTCTGCTGCTGCGCCGGTTCGAGCAGCACGGGGACCGGAGAGATCTCGACGAGGCGATCGAGCAACTGCGGCTCGGCGCCTACGGGCCCCTGCCCAACGTGCAGCAGCTGCGCAACGTACTGAACCGGCCCGACGCGGACATGGAGGAACTACGGCAGGCCCTGGGGACCCAACTGGATGCGTTCCTGAAACTGAGCCCCCCGCGCAGCAGCGAGCTGTCGGCCCTGGCCGGGGCCCACCTGCGCCGGTTCGAGCACGACGGCGGCAGCGCCGACCTGGACGAAGCGGTGGCCGCCGCCCGCCGCGCGCTGGAGGTGACACCTCGCGAGTACAACGACGAACGCTGCACCCACATCCAGACGTTGGGAATGACACTGCTCCGGCGCCACCAGCACACCGGCAACCGTGCCGACCTCGACCGGGCTATCGACCTGGGGCGCCAAGGGCTGACCCTCGCCCGCCGGATGCGCTCGGCGACGGACGCGCAGCTGACCGCGCTGGGAGCGATGTGCAACCGATTGCGGACCCGCTACCTGCTCACCCAAGACGCCTCCGACCTCGAAGAAGCCGTCGCACTGGGCACTGAGGCAGTCGCCCTGACGCACGGCGGCCGGATCGAGGAGAACAGCAGGCTCAATCTCGCCCTCGCCCTGTGGAGCCGGTGCCTGCTGCGGGACGACCCGGCCGACCTCGACGCCGCTATCGGCCACGCCGAGGCCGTGGCCGACGTCCTGCACGCCTCCTCGCGGCAGCGCACCCACGCGTTGCTGACCCTGGCGAACATGCTCGCCACACGTAGCGAGCGGGGCGGTACGGATTCCCGCGCGAGCGACGCGGAACGCAGCCTCGCCCTGTACCGCGAGGCGGCGCAGGCACCCACCTCCCCGGCTGACGACCGGCTGACCGCGGCGGTCGCCTGGGGCGGTTTCGCCGCCGACCGTGCCGCCGCGGGCGAGGGCTCCTGGCAGGAGGCGGCGGACGGTTACGCCGTAGCCGTGGAACTGCTCCCGCTGACGGCGTGGCGGGGCCTGGCACGCACCGACCGGGAACGTCTGCTGGCCCGGCGCTCGCACGTGGCCGGCGATGCCGCGGCCTGTGCGATCTCCTGCGGTCGACTGGAACAGGCGGTCGAACTCCTCGACCATGGACGGTCCGTGCTGTGGGGCCAGGTGCTGGATACGCGGACCGATCTGACGGCGCTGCGGGAGGCTCACCCCGCGCTTGCGGACCGGCTGGCAGACCTCCGGGCCGCGTTGGAGGAAGGGACGTGGACCGCGCCGGAGCAGGACGCGGGGGAACAACGGCGGCGGCTCGCCCAGGAGTGGGAGGACCTGCTCGGCACGGTCCGCCGGCTGCCCGGGTTCGAGCACTTCCTGGTACGCCTGCCATTCTCCGTTCTGTCCGGGGCGACGGCCGCCGGACCGCTCGTCATCGTCAACGTCAGCCGGTTTCGGTGCGACGCGCTCGTCGTGACGCCGGGCCGGGTCGCGCTGATGCCGTTGCCCGGCCTGACCGCGGACGAGGCACAGCACCGTACGGAGCGGTATCTGGCCGCGCTGGACAGGCTGAACCGCCCCGGAGCGTCCGCGGGCCCGAGTCAACAGACCGTGATGGCCACGCTGGAATGGCTGTGGGACACGGTCGCCGCCCCGGTGCTCGACTCCCCGGAGATGGCCACCTGGCGAGATCGGCGCGTCTGGTGGTGCCCCACCGGACCACTGGCCCTGCTCCCGGTGCATGCCGCCGGCTACCACGACCCCGAGGACGGTCGGGAACACGATGCCGTCATGGCGCGCGTCGTGTCGTCGTACATGCCTACGCTGCGCGGCCTGATCCGGGCGAGGCGCCCCTCATCCGCCGCGGCCGCGGAGCGACGGCTGCTGGTCCTGGCCCTGCGCGACCAGCCGCCGTACGCGCCCGTGCTGCGCCCGCTGCCCGGC
>CBFHCJ010000217.1:0-9580 GCA_965654005.1 uncultured Streptomyces sp.
ATCCGATTTCCTCGGTGCTTTCCAGGTTCCCGCTCTCGCGTTTCCCTTTCCGGCGGTTCCGACTTTATCAGATCCTCTCGGAGCTGATTCCCGGCCGGAGCGGGTCGTCTTCGCAGCCGTTGGGCCGTTCCGACGAGTGAGACTTTAGCGGATTCCCGGCTCCCGAGCTAATCGGGGGCTGCGCCCTCACGTAAGTTCGAACGCGGATTCCACATTCCGAAAATACACATGCCGATACAGCACGACGACGATGCGCCGATTATCGGTAGGTACTTGCGGAATGGCTGTCCGGGGACCGACCGGAGTCGGCGCTCACGTCGGACAACTCGGAGAACACTACGGATCGGTCCGGGGTGTGTCAACTCGGCTCCGTACCACCCCGACAGGCGTATCCTCGTAGTCGTGACTTCGCGTACGTGCGCCCAGCAGTGGTGGGCCGCCTGACGGCGGCCGGACTCACGTATGCACTCAACGGCCGCCGCCCCGGCGGCCGTTCTCGTATCTCCCTCCAGGAAGGGCGGCCGGCCGGTCGCGGCGGCCCGACCAGGAGGTGGAGAGATGACAACGGTCTTCAGCGGGATCACGCCGAGCGGGCATCTGACGCTGGGGAACTACCTTGGCGCCGTGCGGCGGTGGGTCGAAGAGGACCAGCACCAGGCCGACGCCCTCTTCTGCATCGTCGACCTGCATGCCCTGACCGTCGAGCAGGAGCCGGCGCGGGTGCGCAGGCTCAGTCGGCAGGCAGCGACGCTGTTGCTGGCGGCGGGGCTCGATCCGGAGTTGTGCACCGTGTTCGTACAGAGCCATGTGGACGAGCACACACGGTTGTCGTACCTGCTCGAGTGTGTGGCGACCGACGGCGAGATGCGGCGGATGGTCCAGTACAAGGAGAAGGCCGCTCGGGAGCATGGACGGGGCAGGAGCGTGCGGCTGTCGTTGCTGACGTACCCCGTGCTGATGGCGGCGGACATCCTGGCGTACGGGACGGACGAGGTGCCCGTGGGTGACGACCAGGCGCAGCACGTGGAGCTGAGCCGGGATCTGGCGATGCGGTTCAACCAGCGGTACGGGCACACGTTCGCGGTGCCTCGGGCGACCCGTCCGGATGTCGCGGCTCGGGTCATGAACCTGCAGGACCCGACGTCGAAGATGGGGAAGTCGGACGACTCGGGCCCGGGGATCGTCTATCTGCTCGACGAGCCGGACGTTGCACGGAAGAAAGTCATGCGGGCCGTGACCGACAGTGGGTCGGACGTCGTGTACGACCGTGAGGAGCGGCCGGGCGTGGCGAATCTGCTGGAGATCCTGGCCTCGTGCAACGGTCGGAGCCCTGAGGAGCTGAGCGGTGCGTACGACTCGTACGGCGCCTTGAAGAAGGACACCGCCCAGGCCGTGGTCGAGCTGCTGCGGCCCCTGCAGGAGCGGCACAGGGAGTTGTGCGCGGACCCCGGGTATGTCGACGGGGTGTTGCGGGCCGGTGCGGAGCGGGCGAGGGGGATGGCGAGGCCGCGGGTGGATGCGGCGTACCGGGCGATCGGGTTGCTGCCGGCTGTCTGACTCAGGGCGACAGCCTCGTGCCCACCGCCGGTTTCCCGGCGGTGGGCGTGAGGTCAGCTCTTGTTGCCGGATGCCAGTGCGCGGCTGCGGTCCCGGGCGGCTTCCAGCGCGGCGATGAGCGCGGCACGTACGCCGTGGTTCTCCAGTTCGCGGATCGCGCTGATCGTCGTGCCCGCGGGCGACGTCACGTTCTCGCGGAGCTTCACCGGGTGCTCCCCGCTGTCGCGGAGCATCACGGCGGCGCCGATCGCGGACTGGACGATCAGGTCATGGGCCTTGTCGCGGGGCAGGCCGAGCAGGATGCCGGCGTCGGTCATGGCCTCGACCAGGTAGAAGAAGTACGCGGGGCCCGAGCCGGAGAGTGCGGTGCAGGCGTCCTGCTGGGACTCGGGGACGCGGAGGGTCTTGCCCACGGCGCCGAAGATCTCCTCGGTGTGGGTGAGGTGTTCGGCCGTCGCGTAGGTGCCGGCGGAGATGACGGACATGGCCTCGTCGACGAGGGCGGGGGTGTTCGTCATGACGCGGACGACCGGGGTGCCGGTGGCGAGGCGGTCCTCGATGGAGGCGGTGGTGATACCGGCGGCTCCGCTGATGACCAGGCGGTCGGCGGGGACGTGGGGGGCGAGTTCGTCGAGGAGCGTGCCCATGTCCTGGGGCTTGACCGTGAGGATCAGCGTGTCGGCGGTCTTCGCGGCCTCGGGGTTGGTGACCGGGGTGACTCCGTAGCGGGTGCGGAGCTCTTCGGCCCGTTCCGGGCGGCGGGCGGTGACCAGGAGGTCGGCGGGGGCCCAGCCGCCTCGGATCATTCCGCTGAGCAGGGCTTCGCCGATCTTTCCGGTGCCGAGGACTGCGACTTTCTGGGTCATGGTGCGGTGCCCTCCGGGGGTTTGCGTCGTCCGGGTTCATCCTCGCACCGGGGGTGCTTGGGCGGGTGGGCTGTCCGGTGGGCGGGACGGCGCGGTGGTCGCCGTCGGGGATCGGTCACGCCGTCCGGCGTCGCAGGGTTGCCGCTCCCAAGCCCAGTACGAGTAGTGCGCAGCCCGCCACCACCAGCGTGTCCCGGATGAACGTCGCTGTCATGTCCGTGTGTTCGAGGACCTCGTTCATGCCGTCCACCGCGTAGGACATCGGGAGGACGTCGGAGATGGCCTCCAGGACCGGGTGCATGGTGGAGCGGGGGGTGAACAGGCCGCAGAGGAGGAGCTGGGGGAAGATCACCGCCGGCATGAACTGGACCGCCTGGAACTCGGAGGCCGCGAAGGCCGAGACGAACAGGCCCAGGGCGGTGCCGAGCAGTGCGTCCAGGAGGGCCACCAGGAGAAGGAGCCAGGGGGAGCCCGTGACGTCGAGGCCCAGGACCCAGAGCGCCAGGCCCGTCGCGAGGGCCGACTGGATGATCGCGAGGGTGCCGAAGGCGAGGGCGTAGCCCGCGATCAGGTCGGCCTTGCCGGGGGGCATGGCGAGGAGGCGTTCCAGGGTCCCGGAGGTGCGTTCGCGCAGGGTCGCGATCGATGTCACCAGGAACATCGTGATCAGCGGGAAGATACCGAGGAGCGAGGCGCCGATCGCGTCGAACGTGCGTGGGCTGCCGTCGAAGACGTAGCCGATGCGGAGTGGGGGTGAGGGTGGGGGCGGAAGTGGAGGTGGCCTCGGGCTTCGGGCGGTCGGGTGGGTGTGGGCGCCTTATATTCATCATGTGCTGAATATTGCGCGCGACTCGCCCGGCGTCAAGCACGCCAAGGGCACGGCCGGCACGGCCGTGTGGAGGTGGATGCCGTACGGGTGCTTACCGGTGTGTGGCCACGATCAGTAGGACGTCGTAGACCTCTTCGACGAGGCCGTCCGGGAAGGCCTTCAGAAGGTGGCGCCGCTCCTCGGCCATGAAGGCGTTCGTGCCCTCTTCCCCGAGCACGAGGAAGATCGAGTGGCTGCCGATATTGGCGAGGTGGGTGTCGACGGGGACCGTTCGGCTCCAGCGGACGACGCGGTGGGTGTGGGCCGGCACCTCGGGAGCGCCCTCGAAGGCGAGTTCGATACGGATGCCGCCGGTGCCGCTTTTGGAGGCGCCCTCGGCGCCGAAGTACCGCTTGATGCGGTCCGCCTGCTCGGCGATCCACGGGACGTCCGGGGCGTCCATGTTCCACCACACTGCGAGCGCGCCGCCCGGCCGCAGGACGCGCAGGGCCTCCGGGACCGAGCGGGCGGGGTCGGTCCAGTGCCAGGACTGGGCGTAGGTGAGGAAGTCGGTGGAGGCGGTGGCGAGCGGGAGGGCGTTGCCGTCGCCTCGCAGGAGAGGGACTTCGGGGAGGGTGCGGCGGAACTGGGCCGCCATGCCGCCGCCGGGCTCCACGGCGAGGACGTGCGCGCCGCGGGCCTTGAGGAGGGCCGTGGCGATGCCGGTACCGGCGCCGACGTCCGCGACGCGGGCGCCGGTGAGGGGACGGTCGGCGAGGTCTTCCAGGGCGTCGAAGAGGGCCGGTGGGTAGGAGGGGCGGTTCGCCGCGTACTGGGCTGCGGCAGCGTTGAAGGAACGGGCGCGGACGGAGCGGGAAGGCGCGGTCATGCGTCCATGCTGGCGGGCCGCGGGTGCCGGGGACAGCGGTTTTCGGCGGAAGGGGGCGGCGTCCGCACGGCGGGCGGGCCGTGGAACGGGGGCGGCGGCCCCGCGGATCAGGAGCGACGCTTGCGGGACGGGTTGCCCGTGCGGCGCGACGCGCGCTTCTCATGGGCGGCGCGGGCCGTCTCGTACTCCTCGCGATGAAGTTTCTCGCCGGGGGCCTCGCTCAGGGAGCGCACGAAGTACGCGAGCAGCGAGCCGATGAAGCCGATCGCCAGGAGGCCGCGGAGGGAGGCATGGCGGTCGGGGTCGGGGCGCTTGGTGAAGGATCCCCAGGTGTGGCCGAACGCCAGTGCACTGCACACCGAGAACATCACCACGACCATCAGGGTCACCGGTCGGCCGACGTCGGCGATCCGCAGGCCCTGGTAGGCGAAGCTCAGGACGAGGCAGGCGATGGCGGCGACCGCGAGCGAGCCGAGGGACACGGCTACGCGGCGGGCCGGGTAGCCGTCGTCGTGGTTCACCCAGGTCGTCCCGAAGAAGCGGAGGGGTTCGGGGCGGGGGCCCTTGGAGTCCGCGGAGGTGTCCCGGGTGCCGTTCTCGTCGCTCACGGGTCGATTATCGCTCCGGGCGCCGAAGGGCTTCCGGCGCCGTCCGGGTCAGGCGCATTGCGAGGCGACGTAGCCGTCGCTGCCCGTGTTCACGTACGCGTCCGATACGTACTCGCCGTTGCTGATGTTGTCCCAGATGTTCGACGTGCCGTAATAGCCCGACACCGTCGTACCCGGCGACTGGCGGTAGATCTGGAAGGCACCCTCGTTCAGGACGCGGACGATGCTGTACGTGGTACCGGGGCCGCTGCGGACGTTGAGCTGGACGCCCGGCGCGACCGAGTAGTAGCGCAGATGCGGCGACGCGTGGACGAGCCCAACACCATGAGAAGGGCTCCGGCGGCGCCACTCGCCAGAAGAACGGATCTACGTGCCCTCAACTTCAACAATCCTCTCGTTGGTGGGATCAGCCGCAGCGCGAAGCCACGTAACCGTCGCTGCCCGTGTTCACGTACGCGTCCGAGACGTACTCACCGTTGTCGATGTTGTCCCAGATGTTCGACGTCCCGTAGTAGCCCGACACCGTCGTACCCGGCGCCTGACACAAGATCGGGACCATGGCGCCCTCAGGCAGAACGCGGACTGTGGTGTAGTTGGTACCGGGACCGTTGCGCACGTTGAGACGGACGCCCGGTGCGACCGAGTAGTAGTGCAGAGCCGCGTCCATTGTCACGGCCTCCGCTGCGTCGCCGCCCTTGGCTTCTTCGGCTCCGTCAACAGACATGAAAAACCTCCCCCGTTGAACCCCATGACTGCCATGGGGTTCCGTTGATTTCCGTGAATCACGCCATGAAACACGCATGCACAACTCGCACGCGGATGCTAGCAAGCCTCCTCGGTCTCGTACGAGTCATCGACTAGGCTCCGTGCGTCGCGCGCGCTGACGAACAACACGGGGGTGATCCATGGCGCCACAGCGCAACACCGGAGCGGGCGCGGAAGCGGAACTTCCCGAGTACGCCGGTTACTACCGTCTGGAGTCCCGTCTGGGCTCCGGTGGCATGGGCGTGGTGCATCTGGCGCGGAGCACCTCGGGAATGAAGCTCGCGGTGAAGGTCGTACACGCAGAGTTCGCCAGGGATCGGGAGTTCAGGGGCCGTTTCCGGCAGGAGGTGGCTGCCGCCCGAAGGGTGAGTGGCGCCTTCACCGCGCCCGTAGTCGACGCCGACCCAGAAGCCGAACGGCCCTGGATGGCGACGCTGTTCATCCCTGGTCCGACCCTGTCCGATCACGTGAAGCGGAACGGGCCCATGCCCCCGGCCCAGTTGCGCCGGCTGATGGCCGGGCTCGCGGAGGCGCTGCGCGACATCCATCGGGCAGGGGTCGTGCACCGAGATCTGAAGCCCAGCAACGTGCTGCTCGCCGAGGACGGGCCGAAGGTCATCGACTTCGGCATTTCCCGGCCGATGGACAGCGAACTGCGTACCGAGACCGGGAAGTTGATCGGCACCCCGCCCTTCATGGCGCCCGAGCAGTTCCGACGGCCCAGGGAAGTCGGCCCCGCCGCCGACGTCTTCGCCCTCGGGTCCGTGATGGTGCACGCGGCGACCGGGCGCGGGCCGTTCGACTCCGATAGTCCGTACGTCGTCGCCTACCAGGTCGTGCATGACGATCCGGATCTGACCGGAGTTCCGGAGAACCTCGCTCCGCTGGTGCTGCGTTGCCTCGCCAAAGAGCCCGAGGACCGGCCCACGCCGGACGAGCTGATGCGGGAACTGCGGTCGGTGGCGGCCTCGTACGACACACAGGCGTTCATACCGGCTCAGCGGACAAACGATGTGCCGAGGCCCGAGCCCCGCGTCGAGGAGCCGGAACGGCGGCCCGAGAGCCGCCTGCGCGGGAAGGCGCCTCTCGCCGCCGCGGCACTCGTCCTCGTCGCGGCGGGTGGGATCGCCTCGGTTCAGTTGCTCAGTGATGGAAGGACCACGCCAAAGGGCACCACGACCACGTCGGCCGGGTTCCGCGCGTGGGAGGCGAAGCCTGTGTCCGAAGACGGGAATGCGCCGCAGTGTTCCTACGGAGCAGGGAAGCTGCTGTGCGCACAGCCCGGTCTGGTCTTCGCCCTCGATCCAACCGACGGCACCCAGCTGTGGCGGCACTCCCTCGCCAGGACGCCCAGGAACGGACCGCCCGTGATGTCGGGTGGTCTCGTCCAGCCGTTGACCGACGAGCGCCGACACCTGGAGGCACTGGATCCCGCCTCGGGCAGGACGCGTTGGCAGCGGAGCACGTCCGTGTACAGCGGCATGTGCCCGGCCGGAGGCATGCTCCTGCTCACCGGTGCCGACGGGACGGTCACGGGCGTGAACAGCGCATCGGGCGACACCGAATGGAGCCGCCGGATCCCCGGCCAGAGCATGCCGTACTTCACCTCGTTCGCCGGGGACCCGCTGGCGTACGCGACGAGCATCTCTGACGACGGTTCGAGCACGCGCGTCACCGCCGTGGATCCGGACACGGGTGACGTGCGGTGGGATGCACAACTGAAAGGGGCGCTGGAACCCTTCGGTGCCACAGGCGGGTCCGTCTTCTTCCTCTCGGTCGACCGGGTCTATGAGTACACGACAGCCGTGGTCCGCTACACCCCGGAGTCCGGGTCCACGCGCAGGGTCGCGTTGCCCGTCCCGCGCCAGCTCGCCCGTGCCACAGTGCACGGCAACACCGTCTACCTCCTGGCCGCCGGTGGCTCGCTTGAGGCCGACGACATGGAGGCGCGGAAGCAGCTGTGGCATCTCGAGACGTCCGTGAGCGGCGGCTCGGCGCCGGTTGCGGACGGCGGGCATGTGTACTTCACCGCGGCCGACGGGCGACTGTTCGCCCTCGATGCCGACAACGGAAAGCTCATCGGCCAGACCCCGCCACGCCTCGGCACAAACGCCGACCGGGTCGCGGCCGCGCTGCCCGAGCCCGTGATCGTCGACGGCCACGTCTACGCCGCCGCCCCCGACGGCACCGTCTTCGGTGTGGACGGACGTAACCCGTCGGACTGGTGACATGCGGAAGGGCCGCCCCCGAAGGAGCGGCCCTTCCGCAGCGAGCCCTCAGCCCAGCTTGCTCACATCCCGCACCGCGCCCTTGTCCGCGCTCGTCGCCATCGCGGCGTACGCCCGCAGTGCCGCCGACACCTTGCGATCCCGGTCCTTGGGGGCGTAAACCCCGTCCAGCGCCTGCTCGCGGCGGGCCAGTTCGGTCTCGTCGACCAGCAGCTCGATCGAGCGGTTCGGGATGTCGATGCGGATGCGGTCGCCGTCCTGGACGAGCGCGATCGTGCCGCCCGAGGCCGCCTCGGGAGACGCGTGGCCGATCGACAGGCCCGAGGTGCCGCCGGAGAAGCGGCCGTCGGTGATCAGCGCGCAGGCCTTCCCCAGGCCACGGCCCTTCAGATACGAGGTCGGGTACAGCATCTCCTGCATGCCCGGGCCGCCCTTGGGGCCCTCGTACCGGATGACGACGACGTCGCCCTCCTTGACCTGCTGGGTAAGGATCTTCTGGACGGCCTCCTCCTGCGACTCGCAGACGACCGCCGGGCCCTCGAACGTCCAGATCGACTCGTCGACGCCCGCCGTCTTCACCACGCAGCCGTCGACCGCGAGGTTGCCCCTGAGGACCGCCAGGCCGCCGTCCTTGGAGTACGCGTGCTCGGCCGAGCGGATGCAGCCGTTCTCGGCGTCCTCGTCCAGGGACTCCCAGCGTTCCGACTGGGAGAAGGCCTCGGCGGACCTCACACACCCCGGCGCCGCGTGCCACAGTTCAACGGCCTCGGCCGAGGGGGAGCCGCCGCGGACGTCCCAGGTCTTCAGCCAGTCCGTGAGGGACGGGCTGTGGACCGCGTGCACGTCCTCGTTCAGCAGGCCCGCGCGGTGCAGTTCGCCGAGGAGGGCCGGGATGCCGCCGGCGCGGTGCACGTCCTCCATGTAGTACGTGCGGTTCTTGGCGACGTTCGGGGCGACCTTCGCCAGGCACGGGACCCGGCGCGAGACCTCGTTGATCTCCTTCAGGCCGAAGGGGACGCCCGCCTCCTGCGCCGCCGCCAGCAGGTGCAGGATCGTGTTGGTCGAGCCGCCCATCGCGATGTCGAGGGCCATCGCGTTCTCGAAGGCCGCGAAGGTGGCGATGTTGAGCGGCAGGACCGTCTCGTCGTCCTGCTCGTAGTAGCGGCGGGTGATGTCCATGACCGTGCGCGCCGCGTCCTCGTACAGCGCCCGGCGGGCCGTGTGCGTGGCCAGGACCGAGCCGTTGCCGGGGAGGGAGAGGCCGATCGCCTCGGTCAGGCAGTTCATCGAGTTGGCCGTGAACATGCCGGAACAGGAGCCGCAGGTCGGGCAGGCGTTCTCCTCGATGCGGAGGATGTCCTCGTCCGAGATCTTGTCGTTGGCGGCGTCGGCGATCGCGTCGATCAGGTCGAGCGTACGGACCGTGCCGTCGACCAGGGTGGCCCGACCGGACTCCATGGGGCCGCCGGAGACGAAGACCGTCGGGATGTTCAGGCGCAGGGCCGCCATCAGCATGCCCGGGGTGATCTTGTCGCAGTTGGAGATGCAGACCAGGGCGTCGGCGCAGTGGGCCTCGACCATGTACTCCACGCTGTCCGCGATCAGGTCGCGGGAGGGGAGGGAGTACAGCATGCCGCCGTGGCCCATCGCGATGCCGTCGTCCACGGCGATCGTGTTGAACTCGCGCGGGATGCCGCCCGCCTCCTTGATCGCCTCGCTGACGATCCGGCCGACCGGCTGGAGGTGGGTGTGGCCCGGCACGAACTCCGTGAAGGAGTTGGCGACCGCGATGATCGGCTTCCGTCCGATGTCCGCACCGGGTACACCGGAGGCGCGCATAAGGGCGCGGGCGCCCGCCA
>CBFHCJ010000218.1:0-9580 GCA_965654005.1 uncultured Streptomyces sp.
TGACGGCTGCTCGGGCCGCAGTGACGGCTGCTCGGGCCGCAGTGACGGCTGCTCGGGCCGCAGTGACGGCTGCTCGGGCCGCAGTGACGGCTGCTCGTTCCGAGCTGCGGCTCGGCCGCGTGCTACCGGTCTCCCTCCGATGGTCCTTCCGGGGCCGACGTGAGTCGTATCACCGCGACTCCGAGCAGGATCACCAGCCCCGAAAGCAAGGCGAAGACAGCGAAGGCCCCGGGTCCGGTGTTCTACGCCCCGGCCGTTTCCCGGCGCCTGCGGCCGAGGAGTTCCGCGAGACCGCGGCGTGTTGCCGCCAGTACCACCCGGTCCTCCGGGCGCAGCACGTAGGTGGGCGGCAGGTCCCAGACCAGGCCCGAAGGGCGGTCCGGGGTGTCCGTGTCCGGGGCGGGCGTCTGGTTCCGTTCGCCGGGCACCGCGGTGTCCAGGGCGAGCACACGCCACGCCCCCGCACGGAACGCCTCGGCGACGGTCCGCCCCTCCAACTGCGGATGCCCGGCCACGTCCACGGCGGCGAACAGCAGGACCTGCCGCTCCACGGGTATCGCCCCCAGGATCTGCCGCCCCAGCATGGCCCCGGCGAACGCGGGCGCGGCCAGGTGCGACACGCTGCGGCTGCGCGTCGGGGCGCCCGGGTGCGCGGCGCGCAAGGTGCGGTAGACGGCAGTCGCGAAGTCGTCGTCGTACAGGCGCAGGACGACCCTGAGGTCCGGCCGTACGGAGCGCGCGTACAGGACGGCCTCGAGGTTCGTGGTGTCGGCACTGGTCAGCGCGAGCAGTGCGTGCGCCCGGTGGATCTTGGCGGCCTCCAGTACGCCTTCCTGCGTCACGTCCCCGAGCACGACGGGCACCCGAAGCCGCCGGGCCGTCGCCAGCCCGCGTGCCTCCGGATCGCCCTCGACGCACACCACGGGGATCTTCAGTTCCCGCAGCCTGGTCATGACCCGGGTGCCGAGCTTCCCGACGCCGAGCAGCACCACGTGCCCGGACAGCCCGCGAGGCGGCCTGCGCAGCGCTGTCCCGCTGCGGAAGGTGCCGAGCGCCTCGAGGACGGCCGCCAGCAGCACGGGCAGCAGCAGCAACCCCACCAGTCCGGACAGCAGTTGCAGGATCTGCCGTCCGACGGGCTCCCCGATGGCCGGGTTGTTGATGCCGAACAGATCCAGCAGCGTCAAGTAGACCGCTTGCAACGGGTGTTCGCCGGTGACCGCCATCGACGCGACCGCGAGCCCGACGACACAGCCCACGAGGCCGGCGAACGACCAGCGCAGCCGTCGCGACAGCAGCGAGCCCAGTGGTACGACACTGCGCCCGGTGGGCAGCGCGGGACCCGCGTAGGAGACGTTCTCCAGAACGACGGTGCCGCGCCCGGTGGCCTCGGCGACCGCGCTTTCGGCGGGCAGGAGTTGGGGGCCCTGGGCGCCGCTGCCCTCGGAACCGTCGGCGCCGGCTGGGTCGTTGGTGGTCGCGGACAGCAGCGCCAGGGTGCACAGTCCGGGGTCGGCGACCTCACCGGGCCCCGGCGGCGGGCGCTCGACGGCCCGCAGCATCAGCCCGTCGGTCTGTACGACCTTGGTGGTGCCTGCGACGGCGGTCGCTGCCAGCGCGGGGGCGGCGGTGTCGGCATCGGACAGGACGGTTGTGGACGCGTCGAACGCCTCGGCTTCCGCGTCGGGTCCGGCGGTGGCCAATGCCGCGGCCTGGTCGAGGAGTTCCTCGATGTGCTGTCCCAGCCGTCTGTTGTAGAGCCGAAGAACGAGCCGCAGCCGCGGGTTGAGGCGGCGGGCGGTCAGCGCGGCACGGATGTTGGTCTCGTCGTCGTCATAGACGAGCGCGAGCGCGGTCGCCCGCTCCACCCCGGCCTCGGCGAGCACGGCCTCGGACGCCTCAGTGGCCTCCAACAGCCGGTCGGCGCTGAGAGATTGGGTCGTACGGCCGCCGTCGGCCACGGTAATGCTCCCGTCCATACCGTTGTTGCCGTTGCCGTTGCCCGCCGCGCGCGTGACGGCCGCGGAGACCCGGTCGAGCAGCGCCGAGGCGCGGGCGCGACCCACCACCGGCTGCCGGGCCACCCGTTCGGCGGGCGGGACGACGAGGGTCACCTGCTCCCCATACACCCCGCGCAACTCGGCGGCCAGCCGGTGCGCGAGCCCGTCGTCCCCGCACACCACCATGTGCGCGCCGGGTGCACCCGACCCGTTCTGTTGCGGAACGCTTGCCACGTTGGGAAAGACTGCCCTACTGGTGGCGGTGGTTCCACTGAGGTCCGGGGCCCGGCTGTGAACTTCTGCTCCATGGACCCCGGCACTACCCGCAGTGCAACCTGTCGGTTGCGCTGCATAGTCGACACCGGCCGCCCTTTTGGCGCGGCCGCTCGGGGTGATGCAGTGGGTGACGTACTCGCCGCACTGGCCGACCCCACGCGGCGCGCGCTCCTCGACGCGCTCGCCCAACGCGGGGCGGCCACCGCCACCACCCTGGCACCGCTTCGAAGGCCGCTGCTCGGCCCGCGCCTGGCTGCTGTCCATCGACCGCCGTGCCGTGGCCGACAGCTTCCGCCACGCAGCCGCTCGACCGAGGCTGTCGGACGTACCCGGACTGGCAACTGACCGTCGAGCGCGCCCAGCCGCACGACCTGCCCGGCTTCGAGGACGGATCGCGCTCCTCGACCCGCTGGCCGCGCTGCCCGACGAACGGCGGGAGACGTTCGTCCTCACCCAACGGCTCGGTCTGCCGTACGCGGAGGCGGCCTTGCTGAGCGACTGCCCGGTCGGCACGGTCCGCTCCCGGGTGGCCCGCGCACGCGCGACGCTCCTACCTGCTCACGGAGGCGGCCGAACCGGCGGCTCAAGCCGCCTGAAAGCGACGGACGTTCGTGCCGGGGCCGCCCGATGGCCCCGGCACGCAGCCCGCAGCGCCTCTCGTGCGCGGGACAGTGCTAAGAGCCACACCCTCACCCAGCCGACGCATCGCCGCCCCACACGACCGTGGCCACTGTGTAACGAATGATACATTTTATGCCGTGACAAGTGCGGAACCATCGGGTTGCTGGCTCGTCCTCGTGATCAAACTGGCCGCGGAGCCGTCGCGGCACCGGGTGGCGGTCTGGCGCGAGCTGCGGAAGATCGGCGCGCTCTCGCTCGGCCAGGGCATCTGGGCCGTGCCGGACGTTCCGGTCTTCGCCGACGGCATCGCACGGGCGCTCGCGCTGACCGAGCAGGCCGGCGGGCAGGCGGTCACGCTCAACGCCTCAGGGCGCGGGCCACAGGACGCCGCCCGCCTCCAGGCGCTGTTCACCGCCGCCCGGTCCGCGGACTGGGCGGAATTGCTCGCCGACTGTGGCAAGTTCGAGGAAGAGCTGGCCAAGGAGATCCGTATCGGCAAGTTCACCCTGGCGGAGCTGAAGGAAGAGGAGCAATCGCTGGAGCGGCTGCGGCGCCGGCACCGCGACCTGACCGCGCGGGATGTGTTCGGCGCACCGGAGGCGGCCAAGGCCGGCGATCGGCTCAAGCAGTGCACGGCCGCCTGCGAGGACTACGCGGAGCGCGTCTTCGCCGTCCTGCACCAGACTCCGGAGCAGGACCAGTGAGCACGTCGACGTCGGCGCAGGCCGCGCCCGCCCGCCAGATGTGGCCCCTGTACGCGGGCCGGGTTCACCACCGCCTTCGGGGCGCACGGCATCGCCGCCAACCTCGGCGGCCACTCGAAGGACGCCGTCACCTCGCTGATGGTGCTGGGTGGCCTGCTCGCCCTGTACGACGGTGCCGAGGTCGTGCTCAAGCCGGTCTTCGGCACCCTGGCCGACCGGATCGGTGCCCGTCCGGTGCTGCTCGGCGGACTCGTCGCGTTCGCCGCCGCGTCCGCCGTGTACGTGGTGGCGGACAGTCCGGGCTGGCTGTGGGCGGCCCGCCTCGGCCAGGGGGCGGCTGCCTCCGCGTTCTCCCCGTCGGCCTCCGCGCTGGTCGCCCGCCTCAACCCGGCTGCCAAGCACGGCCGGGCCTTCGGCAGTTACGGCTTCTACAAGTCGATCGGCTACACGCTGGGCCCGCTGCTCGGCGGGCTCCTGGTGGGGGTCGGGGGTCTGCGGTTGCTGTTCGCGGTGCTCGCCGTACTCGGCGCGGCGGTCGCCGTGTGGGCCGCGGTCGCCGTGCCCGTCGTACCGCCGCTGCCCAAGGCCCGGCAGACGGTGCTCGACCTGGCCCGGCGCCTGACCGATCGCGACTTCCTCGCGCCGACTTCGGCTCTGGCCGCGGCGACCGCCGCGCTGTCGGTCGGGGTGGGCTTCCTGCCGGTCTCCGGCCGGGCGGCAGGTCTCGGTACGGTCGCCACGGGCGCCGCCGTGTCGGTGCTGGCCGCCTGCGCGGCAGTCGTACAACCGCGAGCCGGGCGGGCGCTGGACGGCGGGCGCCTCACCACGCGCGGCGGCATGGGTGCCGGGCTGCTGCTCACCGCTGCCGGGCTGGCCTGCGCGATGCTGCCGGGCCTGACCGGGGTCCTCGTCGGCGCCGCCCTGATCGGCGCCGGAACCGGGCTGATCATCCCGCTCGGCTTCGCCGCGCTGGCTGCCGCGACTCCGGCCGAGCGCCTCGGCCAGACCATGGGCGCCGCCGAACTCGGCCGTGAACTCGGCGATGCGGGAGGCCCGTTGCTCGTCGCGGCCGTCGCCTCGCTGACCACCCTCGCCCACGGCTACGCGGCCCTTAGCGTTCTGCTCGCCGCAGGTTCGGTGCTCGACCTCGCATACCGCCGCCCCCGTCCGGCGCCGCAGGCATCCGTGCCCGAACGCTGAGGCCCGGCAGGCCGAACTGCTCAGGCGAACGCAAGGGCAGACAGACGACAGGGGGAGTGCCTCTGCCTGCCCCGGTGTGCGATACCCCTCCGGGAGGATCAGGGGCGGAAGGGGTACCCGGGCCTCATCAAGGGGCCATCCCGTACAGCGCAGCAAGCCTGAATGGTGTCACCGAGCCGGCATGTCCTCGGGGAGTTGTCCTCGGGGAGTCCTCAGCACGCGGTGTCGAGGGCCACGACGGCACCCGGTGAAGCCTTGTCGGTGCGAGCCATGCCGCCGTGAGAAACGGCGACCACCGCGACCAGGGCGAGGAGGCCGTGGCCGGTGCCGGGGGTGGCGCGACTGGTCTCGGCGTTGTTCAGGGGGCGGTGCGGCAGGTCAGGATGCAGCCGGCGTCGATGTCGGCCTGGTCTCGATGTCGGCCTGGTCTCGATGTCGGCCTGGTCTCGATGTCAGCCTGGTCTTGATGTCGGCCTGGTCGAGGTCGCATGCGTCGAGTCGTACGGGGCCGCCGGTGGACTTGGCGCGGCAGGTGCCGCAGATGCCCTCCTGGCAGGAGTACGGCAGGTCGAGTCCGGCGCGCGGTTCGAGTTCGGCGCGGTTCGAGTCCGGTGCGGGCCGGGCACGGTCGGCGCCCGGGATACGGGCGACGGAGTTCTCAACGGAGCGACGACGCTTCCGCTGCTCTCGTCGGGCTTGCGGAGGGCGCCCGTGCCTCTGGTGCCGTGTCCCGGGAGGGCAAGGACGGCTGGAACGCCGAGCAGCGCGCCCGCGCGGAACAGGACCGCCTTTCTGGCCCTGCCGATCTTCGTCGCCGCCGGGACCAACCAGCGTTGATGCCGGGTGCCATGGACCGCAGGTTCCCTCTCGGCCGGCGCCCATGGGTGCCCGGCCCGTCCACCAGCAGGGCGAACGGGCGGGCGGTCAGCGGGATGAGGCGTTTCAGTTGACGTGCAGGGTGAGGGCCGCGGTGTGCAGGCGGCCCGCGGTCTGGAACTGAAGGAAGAGCCGCCAGTTTCCGGACTGGGCGAATTCGGCGTGGAAGATCAGGGTCGGCCCGCCGTGATCGCCGTCGACCTCGGTCTCCGGGTGGAGATGGGCGAAGGCGAGGTCGCCTTGGTGGAAGGCGGTCAGGTGGGCGTAGGTGTTGAGGTAGGGCTGGAGGTCGGTGACCGGCTTGCCGTCCTCGGTGATGTCGGCGGTCAGCTCGTGGGCCATGCCGGCCGTCAGGTCGCCCTTCACGGCGACGTTGTATCCGTCGACGGTAGTGGTGCCGCATACCTTGGGCAGGGGTGTGGTCATCGGCATGCCGGACACCTTCACGGTGCGGCTGAGGACGAAGTCCTTGCCCTTACCGGAGCCGCTGTCCGGGGTGAAGGAGGCGTACAGCCGCCAGGTGCCCGGCTGCAGCTCGGCCAGCCGTGCGGTCCAGGTGCCGTCCTGGGACATGGTGGGGTGCAGGTGCTGGAAGCCGGTGAGGTCGGAGCGGACGGCGTAGAAGTGCATTTGCTTGGTCTGGTCGACGGCGAAGTCGGTGACCGGTTTGCCGTCGGGACCGGAGATGGCGAAGCGGTAGTCGGTTGCCTCGGCGGCGGTGGTGAGCGCGGCGGTCGTGGAGGTCATCCGGTAGCCGTCCTTCGCGGCGGCCAGGCCGTTGCCGGTGGAGGCGGTGTCCATGCCGGGCATCGACGCCATGGCGTCGGGGGATGCCGAGTGGGACGGCATGCTGCTGTGGTTCATGCCGGGCAGCGAGGAGCTGTGGCCCGAGTCGGTGCTGGAGCCGCAGGCGGCCAGGGCGAGGGTGAGTGCCGCGGTGGCGGCGGCCGCCGTGAGGGCATGGCGGGATGTCCGGGAACGCTTGGACATGGTTGTGTCTGTGTCTTTCCAGGTGGGCGCCGCGAGATGGCGCGGGTGAACGTGGGACCGCTGCCGGGCCGCGGCACTGAGCCGGAGCCCGGGGGTCTCCTCACGTCCGCGCGATACACACCTCGAGCAGGAGATCGCGCCCGCCGACCGGTGGTCCTCGGCGCCGGGCATCGCCGGAAGCCCGCCGGGCCCACGGCAGCAACACGGCAGCCGGGAGTACGAGGACGGCCGCGGAGAGTGGGGGCAGGGGGATGCCCGAGCGGGGCGTGGTGGCCAGGCACAGGGCGCCCCGCATGGCCGCGTCCGCACGCGCGGTGGCCTTGTCTCCTGCTGCCTTGGAGGAGGCAGGGGTGGTGTGCGCGGCCATTGCTGCAGGCGCCTGTTGCGTGGTCGCCATGTCGTGCATGGCCGCAGTGCCGGGCATGGTCCCGTGGCAGCCGCCGTCGGCCGCGGCCGGGCCGCCGTGCATGAGGAACAGCCCGAGCAGAACCGCGACCAGCACGGCCGGCCGCACCACTCGGTGGTGGCGGGCCCTGGCTGTGCCGGGGGCGGGCTGCGTGGCGATCACGGCTCCACCTTACGGGGGCGTACGAACCGAAACGCTTACGGGCGTACGAACTGGAACGTTTACCGGCGTACGACTGAAACGCTTACGGCGTACGACCGAAACGCTTACGGCGTACGACTGAAACGCTTACGGGACGTACGAGTTGAAACGCTTACGGCGCGTGCGAACTGGAACTCGGTGACGAGGCCAGGGGAGGAAGGCGGCGGAGTCTTGCTCGGCGCGTGTGCCGGGACTGCTCCAGAGCCGCTGGACCTCTCAGCCGACCTGCCCTCGGCTACGGCGGTGCGCGCGATGACCCCAGACCGACAGGACCGTGACCTTCAGGACGACCGCGGCCAGGACACCCCAGGAGGCCCAGCCCGTCCAACGGGGCGCGGAGAGCACCGTATCGGCAAGGCCCAGATGTACGGCGAGGGCAAGGGCGGCCAGGACCGCAATCCCCGCCCAAGTCAGGTGTTTGCGGCGCGCCGGGGTCGGTTGTGGGAGCGTGCGCGCGGTACCGGGGTCGTGTGTCGGCCGGGCAGCAGGCGTCGTCTCCAATCGGCGCCACTCCACTCGCAGTTTTTCCCGCCTGCCGAACCGGCCGATGTGCGCGGTCAGCAGGTCCTGGAGGCGCCGTAGTCCCGCTTCGTCCTCGGACTCGGCGCGCAACACCAGGGCGCCCGGTTCGGCATTCATCGTGCAGCGGCCCCAGGGAAGGCTGAGCACGCCGTGGGTGTCGGACCACGCGACGTGGATCTGGTCCGGCTGGATGTCGGGCGGCATATGGCTCTCCGTCGATGCCGTGACGTCACCGCCGTGGTGAGGCCGCGGGCGGTGGCCGAGGTGGCGGCCCTTGTTGTCGAGGTGCTTGCCCAGGTGGACGAGGTACCGGCTGGGGCGGTCGGTCTGGATGCGGGCTTCTGCCGTAGGCATGGCAATCCTCGGGTTGTGGCGGATGAGGGTCAGGTTTTGGTCAGGGCGACGGTCAGGTTTTGGTCAGGCGACGGCAGGTCCTGGTCAGGCGACGGCAGGTCCTGGTCAGGGCGACGAGCCATGCCCAGACACGGCCGGGGTCATCCCCCGGACATGGCCGGGGTCGTCGGTGAGGTCGATGGCGGACGGCTCGACCGAGTCGATCCGCCAGCCGTCGGCGAACGCCGCCTCGACATCGCGACGCGTCACCTTTGAAAAGTCCGCAGTGATGTACAGGTCGTCGGGGGTGACGTACAGGTCATTGCGGGTATGCGGGGCGGCTGCACCGGGATGGCGCGGCGAGACGGACATGGCGTCCTCCCTGCACAGGGGGTCGGCCGGACCTCACGCGAGACCGGATCCATAGCATGTGCCGCCAGAGTTATCGATACATAGTGTCTCTGTCAATCCACGGTGTGTTCGATACGGTCAACTCGTACACTGCATGTGTGCCGAAGCTGTGGAACGAGACGATCGAGGAGCACCGCCGAGCGGTACGGGAAACGGTGCTCGAGGTCACTGCGGCCCTGGTGGCCGAGCACGGGCTGCGCGGAGTGACGATGTCCCGCATCGCCGAGGGAACCGGTATCGGCCGGGCGACGCTGTACAAGTACTTCCCGGACGTCGAATCGATCATGACGGCGTGGCACGAGCGACAGATCGGCAGCCATCTGCAGGAACTCGCCGCGTTGCGAGACCGCCCCGGCAGCGCCGGTGAGCGCCTCACGGCGGTCCTCGATGCCTACGCCTTCATCCAACTGCGGCGCCGTGGCCACGACGCGGAGATCGGTGCCGTACTGCACCGAGGGGACCACGTCGAGCACGCCGAGCAGCATTTGCGCACGTTCGTCAGTGACCTGCTCACCGAAGGCGTGGAGGCAGGTGAGGTGCGGGCCGACGTGGCTCCTGACGAGCTTGCCGCCTACTGCCTGCACGCCCTGTCCGCGGCCGGCGGGCTGAAATCCGCGGCCGCGGTGCGCAGACTCGTCCAGGTCACGGTGGACGGCCTGCGCCCTTCCCTCTGACGGTACGGCTCCCGGATGGGAACGGGGCCCTCGGTCCCGGCAGCGGAACGGGTGCCGGGGCCCGGCTTCATCCGTGCCTGGTCACTTCACGAATCGGTACTTCAGGTGGGTGGCGAGGGGCGTGTCGACCACCCTGACCGGCTCGAGGTTTCGCCGCCGGGCGCCCAATCCCTCGAAGAGCCGCAGAGTCCCTCTCCGAGGAGCGCGGGCACCACGTGCAGCTGCAGCTCGTCGATGAGCCCCTCCCTGAGGTACTGCTGCACTGTGTTCGCCCCGCACGCGATGTCGACGTTCCTGTCCCCGGCGGCGGTCTTCGCCTGGTCGAGGGCGCTGTGGATGCCGTCGGTGACGAAGGTGAAGGTGGTG
>CBFHCJ010000219.1:0-9560 GCA_965654005.1 uncultured Streptomyces sp.
AGATCATGGACGCCGCGCACGCGGGCGGCCTGGGCGGCACCTACGGCGGCAACCCGGTCGCCTGCGCCGGCGCGCTGGGCGCGATCGAGACGATGAAGGAGCTCGACCTGCGCGCCCGGGCGAAGGAGATCGAGGAGACCATGAAGGCCCGCCTCACGGCGATGGCCGAGAAGTTCGACGTCATCGGCGACATCCGCGGCCGCGGCGCGATGATCGCGATCGAGCTGGTCAAGGACCGCGCCACCAAGGAGCCGAACCCGGAAGCGGCATCCGCGCTCGCCAAGGCCTGCCACCAGGAGGGCCTGCTGGTCCTGACCTGTGGCACCTACGGCAACGTGCTGCGCTTCCTGCCCCCGCTGGTCATCGGCCAGGACCTGCTCAACGAGGGCCTCGACATCATCGAACAGGCGTTCGCACGTATCTGAGTCACCGGAGAACCGAAAGCCGGGCCGCAGGGAAACCGCAGCTCAGCCACAGATCGCGCGCCGCGTGAACTCCGCCCGCCCCAGCACTTCCCTCCACCGTGATCGCGGGGCTGGGGCGGCGGAGGTCAGAGCGTGTGAAGAACGTGTGCGAGGTGCATGTCGGGACGTGATTCCGGCTGTCGCAGCGGTTTTTCCTGCCGTAGGTTCTACCCGGATGAGAGATACACCCCGCCCACAGGAAACTGTGGGCGGTGCCGGGCCGAGGCCTCCCCAGCTTCGACCTGGTCGTGCCCTCGCGCACACACCCGGAGCTTCCGGCTCCGGATCTCCTCACCGGACGGACGGCCGCACGCCCCAAACCCCCCGGGGCGCGCGGCACACCGATCCGAACGGCCGCCTCGGAACCACCCCCCCTGTTCCGGGGCGGCCGACCTGCCTTCCGGGCGCGGGACATCGCCGCGGCGGTGACCAATCGCGGCGGGAGACCTGGTAGTGGCTGATCACCTACCCACCTCGCACGGTGGAGGACCCCTGGTTCCCAAGCGGTCGACCCGGGTCCTGGCCTCCGCATCCCTCCTCTTCCTCCTGATCACCTGGCAGGTCGTCGCCCACGGGCCGCTCGCGCGTGCGGACGAACGATTGAGCGGAGTCCTCGTCCACCCGGACCTGGTCTCCGGGCTCCTCGCCGACCTCGGCGACATCGCGGTCGCCGTGCCGGTCCTGGCAGCGGTCCTGACGCACGTCGCCTGGCGTGCACGTAGCGCCCGCGCACACCGGTGGTGGCTGCCCTCCGTCACCGCGGCCCTCCTCATGGCGGCCGTTCCGGCGGTCATCGTGCCACTCAAGGAGCTGATCGCCCGGCCGGGCCCACCGGTCATGGGCCGGGGCACGGGTTACTTCCCCTCGGGGCATACCGCCACCGCGGCGATCGCCTACGGGTCGGCGGCACTCGTCCTGTGGCCCTGGCTGCGCACGAACCCGTACGCCCGCCGCGGGCTCCTCGTCGTCTGCCTGGCCCTGAACCTCGGCGTCGGCTTCGGGCTGGTCCGCCACGGTTATCACTGGCCCCTGGACGTGCTGGGCAGTTGGTGCCTGTGCGCGGTGCCGCTGACCGGGCTCGCGGTGTTCCTCAGCCGAAGCAGCCGTCGAACATCGTCCGGAACTCCCGGCTCCCATTCCGGAACTCCCGGCTGCCGCACTGGAAGTCCCGGCTGCCGTACCGGAAGTCCCGGCTCCCGTACCGGAAGTCCCGGCTCCCGTACCGGCCCCGGTTGATCGACAACGTCGCGAGTTCCGGTCGGCCACGCGGGCAGCCGACGCGAGTGCGTCGTCCGGGCCCGGCGAGCACGCCGGCCGTGCACACATCGATCCGACCCCAACTGCGCGTTGTCGCGACCTCAGCTGTCGAACCCCAGCCCCAGCCGATCCATCGTCTTCAGCCAGAGGTTGCGCCGCCCCCCGTGCGCGTCGGCCCGGGCCAACGACCACTTGGTGAGGGCGATGCCCGTCCAGGCGAAGGGCTCCGGCGGGAAGGGCAGCGGCTTCTTGCGGACCATCTCCAGCTCGGTCCGCTCCGTGCGCTCCCCCGCCAGCAGGTCCAGCATCACCTCGGCGCCGAAGCGGGTGGCCCCGACGCCCAGCCCCGTGTAACCGGCCGCGTACGCCACCTTCCCCCGGTGCGCGGTCCCGAAGAACGCCGAGAAGCGCGAGCAGGTGTCGATGGCGCCGCCCCACGCGTGGGTGAAGCGCACACCCTCCAGCTGCGGGAAGCAGGTGAAGAAGTGCCCGGCGAGCGTGGCATACGTCTGAGGGCGGTCGTCGTACTCGGCGCGCACCCGGCCGCCGTACGGGTAGATCGCGTCGTAACCGCCCCACAGGATGCGGTTGTCGGCCGAGAGCCGGAAGTAGTGGAACTGGTTCGCCGAGTCCCCGAGGCCCTGGCGGTTCTTCCAACCGATCGACGCCAGCTGGTCGGCGGTCAGCGGCTCGGTCATCAGCGCGTAGTCGTAGACCGGGACGGTGAACGAGCGGACGCGCCGCAGCAGGTTCGGGAAGATGTTCGTGCCGAGCGCGACCTTGCGGGCGCGGACCTGGCCGTACGGGGTGCGCACGGCCATGCCGGCGCCGTACGCCTTCAACGTCAGGGCGGGGGTGTGCTCGTACACACGCACACCGAGCCGGAGGCAGGCGCGCTTGAGGCCCCAGGCGAGCTTGGCGGGGTGGAGCATGGCCACGCCCCGGCGGTCGTACAGGCCCGCCTGGAAGGTCGGTGAGTCGACCTGCTCCCGTACCGCTTCGGCGTCCAGGAACTCGACACCGTCGGCGAGGCCCCGGCGCTCCATCTCCTCGTGCCGGTCGCGCAGTTCCCGCGCCTGGTACGTCTCCGTCGCGACGTCGATCTCGCCGGTGCGCTCGAAGTCGCAGTCGATGCCGTGCCGGGAGACGGATGCCTCGATCTCGTCGAGGTTGCGGGCGCCCAGCTCCTGGAGTTTGTGGATCTCGTCCGGCCAGCGGGTGAGGCCGTTGGGCAGGCCGTGCGTGAGGGAGGCGGCGCAGAAGCCGCCGTTGCGGCCGGAGGCGGCCCAGCCCACCTCGCGGCCTTCCAGCAGCACCACGTCCCGCTGCGGTTCGCGCTCCTTGGCGACGAGCGCGGTCCACAGTCCGCTGTAGCCGCCGCCGACGACCAGCAGGTCGCAGGTCTCGGCGCGGGTCAGGGCGGGCTCGGGGTGGGGCTTGCCGGGGTCTTCCAGCCAGTACGGGACCGGCTGGGCTTCGGAAAGAGACTTGGTCCAGCCAGGGGGCCTGGGGGTGTTGCCCCCAGAATTGAACAGCATGGCGCTTGGGGCCATGATTTCAACTCCCTACGAAGTGACTGCGAATTCCGTCACGCCTTACGGCGATGAGGCGGTCGGGCTGGTACCGCTCCATGGGCGTGGTGCCCTTTCGGGAGGGTCGGTGGCCGCGGGTTCAGCGGCCGGTCCCCCGGCGGTCCCCGAAGACGGTGCGGTGCCAGTCCTTCCTCGGTACCGCCGTGTTGTCGAACATGACGTGTTTGATCTGCGTGTACTCCTCGAACGAGTAGGCGGACATGTCCTTGCCGAAACCGGAGGCCTTGTATCCGCCGTGGGGCATCTCGCTGATGATCGGAATGTGGTCGTTGACCCACACGCAGCCCGCCTTGATCTCGCGGGTGGCGCGGTTCGCCCGGTAGACGTCCCGGCTCCAGGCGGAGGCGGCGAGGCCGTACGGGGTGTCGTTGGCGAGCCGGATGCCCTCGTCGTCGCCGTCGAAGGGCAGGACGACGAGCACGGGCCCGAAGATCTCCGACTGCACGATCTCGCTGTCCTGGGGAGCGTCGGCGATGAGGGTGGGCCGATAGTAGGCGCCGTTCTTGAGATCTCCCTGAGGAGCCCCACCGCCGGTCACCACGCGCGCGTAGGCACGCGCCCGGTCGACGAGTGCGGCCACACGGTCACGCTGGACGCGGGAGATCAGCGGGCCGAGGTCGGTGCCGGGCGCGAAGGGGTCGCCGAGCCGGACGGTCTCCATGAGAGCGGCGGTCCGCGCGAGGAACTCCTCGTAGAGGGGGCGCTGCACATACGCGCGCGTGGCGGCCGTGCAGTCCTGGCCGGTGTTGATGAGGGCGCCCGCGACCGCGCCGTTGGCGGCGGCCTCCAGGTCGGCGTCGTCGAAGACGACGAAGGGCGCCTTGCCGCCGAGTTCCAGGTGGATCCGCTTGACGGTGGCGGTGGCGATCTCGGCGACGCGCCTGCCCACGGCGGTCGAGCCGGTGAACGAGGTCATGGCGACGCCGGGATGGCCGACGAGGTGCTCGCCCGCCTCCTTGCCGGTGCCGGTGACGATGTTGATGACGCCGTCCGGGATCCCGGCCTCCGTGGCGGCCCGGGCGAACAGGAGCGAGGTCAGCGGGGTGAGTTCGGCGGGCTTGAGGACGATCGTGTTGCCCCCGGCGATCGCCGGGAGGATCTTCCAGGCGGCCATCTGCAGCGGGTAGTTCCAGGGCGCGACGGAGCCCACGACACCGATCGGTTCGCGGCGGACGTACGAGGTGTGGTCGCCGGAGTACTCACCGGCGGACTGCCCCTGCAGATGCCGGGCGGCCCCGGCGAAGAAGGCGGTGTTGTCGATCGTGCCCGGGACGTCGAACTCCCGCGTCAGCTTGAGGGGCTTGCCGCACTGGAGGGACTCGAAGCGGGCGAACTCCTCGGCGCGGTCGGCGAGGCCGGCGGTGAAACGGTGCAGCGCGTCGGAGCGCTCGCCCGGCGTGGCGGCGGACCAGCCGGGGAACGCGGCGCGGGCGGCGGCCACGGCACGGTCGACGTCGTCGGTGCCCGCGAGCTCGTACGTGTACACCTCCGCACCGGTCGACGGGTCGACCACCGCGTGCGTACGGCCCGACGTGCCCCTGACCGGTCTGCCGGCGATGTACTGCGCCCCGTCCGCGAAACGTTCCCGCACGTCGTCCTGCGTCCGGAAGCGGGTGTCGGCGTCGCCGGTGTTGCCCGGATTGTGCATGTCGCTCTCCTCCGCCGCGACCCACGGAATCCGTAGGGGCTGGCGTAACTCCAGCTCGATTTGACTGCCGATCCTGACAGAGTAAGTGGACTGTAACAAGTGATTCCGTTGTTGTCTTTTGGTTACACGACGGAATCTGTCGACCAGGTGTCGAGTCCGCCCCGGAAAGGAAGGACGGAGTGTCAGTGGTGCGTGCCAGACTCGCCTGCATGGGGAAGATCGATTCTTGGGAAACCCTGGTCGGGGAGATCCACGCGGGGGCGAGGATCAAGTACCTGCACTTCTGGGGCCATCGGCCGCGGCCCGACGGACGGATCGGCGCGAGTTGTCTGAGCCAGTGGTGGCCGTCGCCGTTCACCGTGGACGGCGTGGAGTACGCGACGGCGGAGCACTGGATGATGGCCTCGAAGGCACGGCTCTTCGACGACGCCGAGGCGGAGCGGAAGGCACTTCAGGCGCCGAACCCGGCGCTGGCCAAGAGGGCGGGGCGGCTGGTGCGCGGCTTCGACGAGGCGATATGGGAGCGCGAGCGCTTCCGGATCGTGGTCGAGGGCAGCGTCCACAAGTTCGCCGCGCACGCCGAACTGGGGGCGTTTCTGCTGGGCACGGCGGATCGGGTGCTGGTCGAGGCGAGCCCTGTGGACCGGGTGTGGGGCATCGGGCTCGCGGCGGACGACGAGCGGGCGGCGGACCCGGAGCGGTGGCGGGGGCCGAATCTGCTGGGGTTCGCGCTGATGGGGGCGCGGGAGCGGCTGGCCGCGCGGGCGTGAGGGGCCCGCTCCGGCGATCCGACTCGCCGGAGCGGCCCCGTCAGGGGTTCAGGACGTGCTCAGGGCAGGCTCAGGACATGCTCATGAAGCTCGCGAAGACCAGGAATCCCAGCAGCGGCAGCACCACGGTCGCGATGATGCCGCAGACGAGACCGGCGGTCGCCGCGCCCTTGTTGGTGGCCTCACCGCGATTGGCCTTCCCTCGGCCGATCGCGCCGAAGATGATGCCGAGGATCCCCAGGATGACCCCGAAGAACCACAGGAAGAAAGTCAGGCTGCACACCAGACCGATGATGCCCAGCACGAGTCCCGTGGTGCCCATTCCGTTGCTCGGCTGCGCGGGCATGGCATACCCGGGCCCCTGGGGGTACGCCGCGGGAGGCGCGGACGGGTAGGACGGACCCGACTGGGGGTAGCCGTACCCCGGAGTGGACTGCGGATACCCGTATCCCGGCTGCTGCGGTGGCTGGGACGGCGGCCCGAACCCACCGGGCCCGGGATTGGCGTCGGACATGACTTTCTCCCCTCGTTGACGGACAACGCATCGTAGTGGCGCCTGGCGCCACGGAACATGGGTCGGCGAGGCCGCAGCGGAGCAGCGACGGCCGGCCGGCGAAGACTGCCCCCCGGCGGTACTCGGCCCCCGGCGTCAGTCGTGGAACAGCACGGGCGCCGAGACACTGAGCGCGTCGCCGGTGTAGGGCGACTCCTGCTGTTCGCGCTCGTGGTTGATCGCGGTCATGATTCCGATGATCATCAGGACCATCGTGGCGACGCCGAGGACGATCCCGATGATGCCGAGGATGAATCCGGCCTGGGCCTGCCCGCGGTTGTCGGCCTCCCCCTGGTCGGCCCGCTTGCGGCCCTTGATCCCGAAGACCACCGCGAGGATCCCGAGGATCAGGGAGACCACGCCGTACAAGCAGAAGAGGCACACCGAGAGGATGCCCAGCACCATGGCCGCGATGCCGAGCCCGTTCTGCGGGGCCATCGGCATTCCGGGCCAGCCGTAGCCGGCGTATCCCGGGGGCACGGAGTAGCCGTGGCCGCCCGGCGCGGCGTACGGGGAGGCTCCGGGATCCTGCGGCGCGATCGGCGGCGGCGGTACGGGGAAACCCTGGTCGCCGGCGCCCGGCGGACCGGCCACCGGTGCGCCCGCGAGTCCGGGGCCACCCGCCGGACCGGCCGCGGGCGGGGCGAACCCGCCCGCCACCGGCGGCGAGCCGCCCATCGTGAGCCGGTCGTGGACCGGCGGCGGCGTGTCCACCGGGGACCCACCGGCCGGTGGCTGCCCGGCAGGGGCCTTGTCCATCGACACCTTGTGCTCCGGCGGCGCCCACGGGTTGTCCGCACCCGCTGAGTCCTGTCCCGGACGTACGTCGTCGCTCACGACCAGCCCCCTTGTTGCTTCGCCCTGTCATGCTACGGCCCAAACATGGCCGACATGACCGCGCCCTACGATGAATCCCGAGTCACCGATCAGCCGATCACCCGCGTCCCGCCCGAGCCGAGCCGCCCGGCGCCGGGACGCCCTTGCCGGGGAGGAACCCTTGACCGACCACCGCGACACCGGTGCCGTGCGCGATCTGCACACCTTCATCGCCGGACTGCCCAAGGCCGAACTGCACGTGCACCACGTCGGCTCCGCCTCGCCGCGCATCGTCTCGGAGCTGGCCGCCCGGCACCCCGACTCCAAGGTGCCCACCGACCCGGAGGCCCTGGTCGACTACTTCACGTTCACGGACTTCGCCCACTTCATCGAGGTGTATCTGTCCGTCGTCGACCTCATCCGAACCCCCGAGGACGTACGGCTGCTGACGTACGAGGTCGCCCGCGACATGGCGCGGCAGCAGGTCCGGTACGCCGAGCTGACCATCACCCCCTTCTCGTCGACCCGCCGCGGCATCGACGAGGGCGCCTTCATGGAGGCCATCGAGGACGCCCGCAAGGCGGCCGAAGCCGAGTTCGGGACCGTACTGCGCTGGTGCTTCGACATCCCCGGCGAGGCGGGACTGGAGTCGGCGCAGGAGACGGTCCGGCTCGCCACCGACGACCGGCTGCGCCCCGCAGGGCTCGTCTCCTTCGGGCTCGGAGGACCCGAGATCGGCGTGCCCCGGCCCCAGTTCAAGCCGTACTTCGACCGGGCCATCGCGGCCGGCCTCAGGTCCGTGCCGCACGCGGGCGAGACGACCGGGCCCGAGACGGTCTGGGACGCCCTGAACGAGCTGCGCGCCGAGCGCATCGGGCACGGCACCAGCTCCGCCCGCGACCCGAAGCTGCTCGCCCACCTCGCCGAACATCGCATCCCGCTGGAGGTCTGCCCGACCTCCAACATCGCGACGCGCGCGGTCCGCACGCTCGACGAGCACCCGATCAAGGAGTTCGTGCGGGCCGGAGTGCTCGTCACCATCAACTCCGACGACCCGCCGATGTTCGGCACCGACCTCAACAACGAGTACGCGGTCGCCGCACGGCTGCTGTACCTCGACGAGCGGGGTCTCGCCGACCTGGCCAAGAACGCGGTGGAAGCGTCCTTCCTCGACACGGCCGAGAAGGCGAAGCTGGCGGCCGAGATCGACAGCTACACCTCGGTGTGGCTCGGCCCCTGAACAACGCTGTCCTGAACACCGCTGTCTTGAACACCGCTCCCCCGGGCACCGCTCCCCCGGGCACCGCCACAATGGGCCTCATGCGCCCCGTGACTGCCGTCGCCCATCGCGGCGACCCCTACCGCCACCGCGAGAACACTCTCGGCTCGCTGCGATCCGCGCTCCAGCAGGGCGCGGACGCGGTCGAGATCGACGTACGGCTCACCCGGGACGGCGTCCCCGTGCTGCTGCACGACGAGACACTGAAGCGGCTGTGGGAGCACGACCGCCCGCTCGCCGCGCTCTCCTTCGACGAGGTGCGGGGGCTGACGGCCGGCGGAGTGCCGACCCTGGCGGCGGCGCTGGCGGCGACCGAGGGGAGCCGAGTCATGATCGACGTGCCGGGCGGGCCCTCGCCCCGGGCCGTGCGCCGGATCGTGGACGTCGTGAGGCGGTGCGGGGCCGAGGAGCGGGTGTACTACAGCGCTGGGGCGCAGACCATGCTGGCGGTGCGGGCCGCCGCCCCCGCGGCGGAGATCGCCCTGACCTGGACGAGCCTCGCCCCGCCGCGGCCCGCCCTGTTGGACGTGGTCCGTCCGCGCTGGCTGAACTACCGGTTCGGACTGGTCGACCGGGAGCTGGCGGCCCGGGTCCACAAGGACGGCTATCTGCTGTCGGTGTGGACCCCCGACACCCGTCGGTCCATGCGGCGCCTCCTCGGCATCGGGGTCGACTCGATCACGACGAACCGCCTCGACGCCCTGCGAGCCCTCGGCGCACCGGCCGACGGCTACACGCGCGAACGCTGAGGGACCGTCGCCCGGTCGGCCGGGGTCGAGCGGGTGACGTACTGGGGAACCGGTGCGCTGTCCTTCCCGTTGTCGCGGACCAGGCCGTAGCGGATCACGCCCTGGGCGGGTCCGGTCAGGATGTCCCGCTCCACCGCGTCCCAGCTCGACGGGAAGACGATCAGGCCGTAGTCACAGCCCCGCTCGTTCTGGGTGAGGGTGACGGAACCGTCGAGGTAGAAGTACTCGTTCTGCCACATCTGCTGGGTTCCGGCGGGCAGGACGGCGTAGCCGATGGCCGGTCCGCCCATGCCGGTGGCGTAGCCGCCCGGGGCCCCCGGGAGGGGGTCGTCCATCCGCCGGCCGCCGCCCGACGCCACATGGAAGAGCTTCCCCTCGAGGCCGGTCCAGGTCGGCATGGCGAGCGCGCCGGGCCGGTTCTTCGGCAAGATC
>CBFHCJ010000220.1:0-9555 GCA_965654005.1 uncultured Streptomyces sp.
GACCCGGCGGGGATGGCCACCGCGCGCCAGGTGCCGTCTGCGTTCAGGGGCAGGCCGCGCACGCTGTGCGCCTGGGGCGTGCCGGAGGTGGTCGGGGGGAAGGTGAACAGGGCGGGTTCGCCCGCCAGGTTCGCCGAACTGGACCGCACGGCACCTGAGGCGCCGACCACCTGGACTGCGGTGTCGCCGTCGCCGGAAGCCGGAAGGATACGGGCGAGGCTGCCGCTGTCGACGTTCGCGGCGATGACCTGGGCCCGCTGGAGCGCTGTCTGGTCGAGCCCGGTGATGAGGCTCATGCGCAGCCAGACGACCAGCAGGCAGGCCGCGCCGACCAGGGCCGCCGCGATGATCAGGGCCGCCGCGGCGGTCAGCCTGAGGCGCAGGGAGCGCCGCGCCCAGAACGCGGGGACGGGAATGCGCACCGGCTCACCTCCCGGTGCCGCGCAGCCGGTAGCCCGCCCCGCGGACGGTCTCGATCGTCCGGCGGCCGAACGGAGCGTCGATCTTGCGCCGCAGATAGCCGATGTAGACCTCGACGATGTTGGTGTCGCCGTCGAAGTTCTCCTCCCAGACGTGGTCGAGGATGTCCGGCTTGCTGATCACCTCGTCGGGATGCCGGAGCAGGAACTCCAGAAGAGTGAACTCGCGTGCGGTCAGTGCGATCTCCCGGCCCGCGCGGTGGCAGCGACGGCGCGCCGGGTCCAGACGGAGGTCGCCTGCCGCCAGCACCGCGGGCCGGGCCGGCGCGCCTCGGCGCAGCAGCGCCCGCAGACGGGCGACCAGCACCACGTAGGAGAACGGCTTGCTGAGATAGTCGTCGGCGCCGAGGTCGAGGGCGTCCGCCTCGTCGTACTCGCCGTCCTTCGCGGTGAGGACGAGTACGGGCGTCCAGACACTGGCCGCCCGCAGCCGCTTCACGACCTCGTAGCCGGACATGCCGGGCAGCATGAGGTCCAGCACGATGACGTCGTGCTGCTCGTGGACGGCGTGCCACAGCCCGTCTATGCCGTCGTACACGACATCGGTGACGAAGCCTTCCTCGGCGAGCCCGTGGGCGATCGCCGCGGCGAGTCCCCGTTCGTCCTCGATCACCAGCACTCTCATGGCCGACCTCTTCCTCTCACCCTACGAAGCGATCGTCACGGACGCGCGCCGAGCACGCTCGGTGACGGCTTCTTTCCGAGTGGTCACCGATGCAAGCCGTTCTGTCGTTCTCAGCCTCCTCTCAGCGACCCTGTCGCACTCTGGAATCACATCAAAGTGGGACGAAATGGGCTTCCGCGCCCGTCAGACGAAGGAGAGACGCGATGACGATCGTCCGACGCAGGGTCGCACTGATCGCCGGCACGATGCTGCTGGCCGGCGCGGCGAGCAGCGGTGTCGCGATGGCGAGCACCCCCACGGTGGCGCACCCGTCCGTCCAGTCGAACCAGACGAACAGGTTCTGCGACCGCGATGACCACCGTGGCTGGAACTGGAACTGGCGGTGGGGGGACAACGACTGCCGCTTCCGGAACCACCACCATGGCGGCTTCGACCACGGCTTCCGTGGCGACTTCAACCACGGCTTCCGTGGCGACCATGGCTTCCGTATCGACTTCGACCACGGCTTCGGCCACGGCGGCTTCGACCATGGCGGCTTCGGGCACGGTGGCTTCGACCATGGCGGCTTCGGCCACGGTGGCGGCTATGGCGGTGGCTATGGCGGCGGCTATGGCGGGGGCGGCTACGGCGGCGGCTATGGCGGGGGCGGGCGGTACTGACAGCACTTGACCAGACCGCCGTGTGCCGGTCCGCGCCTCAAGGCCCGGACCGGCACTCACGTCGTGCGGCCGAGCCCCGGCGAGCACCCGCCGGGTCGTCCGTCAGCGCTCCAGGAAGTCGAAGAGCTTCTCCCAGCGGCCGGTGATCACGTCCGGGGCGAAGCGCCGCACGTTCTCCCGTGCCCGCTCCCCCATCGTGTCGCGGAGGTGCTCGTCGGCCATCAACCGCACGAGGTGGCGGGCGAGTTCGGAGGTGTTGCCGTGCCGGGCCAGCAGGCCGTCGTCGCCGTGCCCCACGATCTCGCGCACGCCGGGCGAACAGTCGAACGCGGCACAGGGCACGCCACAGGCCATCGCCTCCAGGAGGACCAGCGGGAAGCCCTCTCCACGGGAGGACTGCACGAACACGGACGACCGCCCCAAAGCCCCGATGACGTCGTCGGTCTGCCCCGCCCACTCCACCGAGTCGTCGAGGCCGAGTTCCGTGCACTGCCGGCGCAGCGCGTCCTCGTGATCGCCGGCACCGAAGATGCGCAGGATCCAGCCCGGTTGCCGCGGCGCGGCCTCGGCCCACACGTCCAGCAGCAGATCGACGCCCTTCGCATGGCTGAGCCGCCCGATGCTGGCCACCACCTTCTCGGTGCGCGGCGAGGGCGCGCCGGGCGTCACCGGCAGCGGATTGGGCATGAAGCCGACGTTGTTGAGGCCCGCGCCCACCCAGAGATCGGCGTCCTCCTGGGTGAGGAGCAGGAGGCGGTCCACGTCCTTGTAGTACTTCTGCACGCGCTCGAAACGCGAGGACCGGCGGGATGCCTCGAACGACTCGTGGCTCATGCCGATGACCGGGTGCCCGGCGGTGTCCGCGAGCGCGACCCACTCCATCGCCCACACCTGGGTCACGATGATCACGGCTCCGGGCCGCGCGGCACGGAACACCTGGGACATACGCTCGGCGGCGGCGCGCATGTCCGCCTCCTGCCGTCGGACAGCCGGGGCGACCCGGCGGAGCAGCGGATGAGGCTTACGACGGCCCGGGGGCCGCCGGGTGTACAGGGTCAGTGGGTCGAACGGCGGGTCCTCGCCGAGGTCCATCGGTACCTCCGGCGGGGAGATCCCGATGATCCGGACTTGGTGGCCGCGCACCGCGAACAGCCGGGCCATCTGGGCCTGCCAACGGCCCACTCCCCCGAGCTCGTTGACCTCATTGGCGACGAAGAAGATCTCACGCTGCGTCATCGGACCTCTCCCGCGGGGCCGAAGAAACGGTCCACGATGCGAGCCGCCGCGTCCCCGCGGTCGTGCTCGCCGTACTTGTCCACGAACTCCTTGAGCCGCGCCTCGTACCGGTCGTCCACGGCCGGCAGGTCGGACAGCGCGGCGAAGAGTTCGTCCTCGGTGTGCGCGACCGGGCCCGGGGCCTCGTCGAGGAGGTCGAAGTACGTGCCCCGCGTGTCCTGGGAGTACTCCTCCCAGTCGTAGGCGTAGAACACGAGCGGCCTGCGCAGCAGGGCATAGTCGAACATCACCGAGGAGTAGTCGGTGATCACCGCGTCGGAGAGCAGCAGGAGCGGGGTGATGTCCGGTTCTCCGGTCACGTCGATCACGCGTCCCGCCACCGACGGCGGCAGGGTGACCCGGTTCAGGTAGTGGGAACGGACCAGGAGCGTGTACCGGTCCCCGAAGCGGTCGGCGAAGCGTTCCACGTCGAAGGGGAACTCGAAGTCCCGTACACCACCGTCGGGACGGGCGCGGAAGGTCGGCGCGTACAGGACCACCCGGCGGCCCGGGCGGATGCCGAGGCGTTCGGCGAGCCCCCGCACGGCCGGGTCGGGCGTCTGGGGGTCCCGGCCCGCCCGTACGAGGGCGTCGTTGCGCGGATAGCCGGTGCGCAGCAGTTTCCGCTCCGGGATGCGGTAGGCCCGGGCGAGGGTGCGGACGTCGTGTTCGCTGCGGACCACGAAGTGGTCGAAGCGGTCCAACGCCTCCTGATAGGAGCGCTGTTCCTGCTCGGACATCACCCGGTAGACCGGTTCGTCGAAGCCCATCTTCTTGAGCGCCGAACCGTGCCACGTCTGGACGTAGGTGGTCTCCGGGCGTTTGGCCAGCCTCAGGGGGAAGCCCTGGTTGTCGATCCAGAACTCGGCCTGGGCCAGCGCCCTGAGATAGCGCCACGACCACCGGCGGACGAGTTCGACGTCCTTCGGGAAGCCCTGCGGCTTGTCGCCCGCGTAGGACCAGATGGCCGTGATGGGCACCTGGCGGCGCCGGAGTTCCTCGTAGATCGCCCGCGGGCTGTCGCTGTACTGCTTGCCGAGGTGGCTCTCGAAGACGACGGTCCCCTTGCGGACCGGGAGCAGCCGCAGCATGCGGTGGTAGCCCTGGACCTTGCGCGCGCCGGAGGTCAGGTCCCGCTTGACCGACCGGAGCGTGCGGTAGGTGCCCTTGACGGTCCGGGCGGCGGAGCCGTGCAGATTGCGGTCCACGACGGCGCGCCCTCGTCGGGCCGCCGGGCCGTGCTGGGTGAGCCGGAAGGCCAGATGTCCCTTGGCGGAGACCTGCGGTTCGAGCCGGTCCGCCACGAGCCGGCTGAGTCTGGGGCGTACGGGCACGGACGCGGCGCTCTCCAGATCGACCTGGCCGGCGGTGAGCCGGGTGGTGGTCCGCTTCCCGTCCGCCGTCAGATGCAGCCGGACGTCCCATACCTCGTCGACGACACCCACCGGCCTGAAGTGGGCGGCCAGCGGGACCGCGGCCTGCCAGACGATGTGTTCGCCCTCGTGTCGCACCGTGCGCACCGGGAAGCGGAAGGCGCGCAGGCTGCGGCGGCGGGCCCGGAACTCCAACTCGGCACAGAGGCCGGCGTCGGCGGAGACGGTGTGCAGCGGGTTGACCACCGCGCCTTCGAGCACCACAAGGTCGCCACGAACGGCGTACCCGGTCAACAGGTTGCGCAGGAACATTCGATCCAGCGATCTGCCGTGGTGACCGAGGCCGGTGACGTCCATGACGTCACGTGCCTTCGGGTCGTCCAGGTGCTGGTCGCACCAGTAGACGCGGCCGTCGCGCTCGACGAGCGGTGCGGAGATCTTGCTCCGGTTGGTCAGCGTGTCGATGGCCGGCATCAGGTCGTCCCAGTCCTCCTGCATCAGCAGGTAGGCGCAGATGGCGTGCACCCGGTCGAGTTCGGCGTAGGCCACCTCCGGGAAGTCCTGGATGTAGCCGCGGGCCAGTTCGGCGAAGCGGTGCCGATAGTCGTTGTCGAGGAAGGGCAGGTCGCGGAGGTACAGGACGAGGTCGTGCTTGAGGAACTTGATGTCCTTGCGCAGCTTGAGCTCGTCGAGGCCGCGCCGGTCCAGCACGGCGTCGATGCGGCGGTGGATCTCCAGCCGGTCGGTGAAGTTGTTGATCTCGTGGCGCCGGTTGCTGATCGACTTGGTGGTGGATTTCTCGACCACGTTCCAGAAGTAGACCGTGTTGGGGATCAGGGTGATCCGCCCTGCCGCGAGGTAGGCCTGCGCCGAGAACAGCAGGTCTTCGTAGTGGATGCCACGCGGGAAGGCGAGCCCGTTCTCGACGAGGAACTCGCGGCGGTAGCACTTGTTGGTCGACAGGGTGTCGAAGACGAAGAGGTCCGGCAGCTCGGCGATGGACTCGACGGTGCGCGTGGACCGGTACAGCCAGGAGTACCAGGGGACTCTTTTGTCGTGCCGGCTGTCGGTGTGCACCCGGACGCACAGTCCTGAGACCAGGTCGGCGCCGGTGCGGTCGGCCGCTTCCAGCATGTTGCGGCAGGCGTTGGGCTCCAGGCTGTCGTCGCTGTCCAGGAACATGACGTAGCGCCCGCGGGCCACGGCCACGCCCTGGTTGCGGGGCTCTCCGCAGCCGCCGCTGTTCTCGGCCAGCCGGATGGCCCGTACGCGGCCCGGATGGGCGGCTGCGAGTGACTGGGCGACCTCGTAGGATCCGTCGGTCGAACAGTCGTCGGCGATGATCACCTCCACATTGCGCAGCGTCTGGTCGAGCACGGAGCGTACGGCTGCCGGGAGCCGCCGGACGTCGTTGTAGACGATGACGACAACGCTGATGTCCGGCTCCGCCCCGCCTGACTGGGGGGTATCGATCGACACGGCCACCTCTCGTCTCGGATTTTCGACTCTCCGGACGACGCCCGTCACCGCCGCGGCCTGGCGGCGCCCGCTAAGGCATCCCGCGGACAGGGGTGCGCCCGGGTTGGCTCTGCGACGGTAACCCTACAGGTTGTAGGTCCGAAGTCCGCGACTCGCGGCGCCGGGGGTGGTGCCGCGCCGCCCCTCCACGCTACGTGACAGTGCCGGGGCGGGAGTGGTTCCGCCGGTCGCGCTGGCGTGGCGATTCCGTGATGATGGCCGCGTCCGCCGGGCGTGGGCACGCCGACGCGAGCGCGGGAGTGAGGGGACGCCCGGCCCCGGCAGCCCGGTGCCCCGGCATCAGTGGGCCGGACGGTCCGGGATTCCACTGTGTCTCCGCGACCGCCACGCGCAGCTCCGCCTCGGTCCCCTTCGGGGCCACCCCGCCCTCGACGGCGCCGGCCTCCGAGCGCCGGACGGCGGTCCCACCCTGTACCTGTCGTACGGCTGAGCGTTCGCGGCCGTCAGTGAACGCCCCCGAACGGCCCGAGACGGACACCGGAGCGAACTCACCGTCCCGGCGCGGGAATTGAATGCCGACAGGACACGTTCACGGGACATGGCGATCATCCACCACACCACCCTGACCCCCACCAAGCTGGAGCTTCTCACCTCCTGGCTGCCCACCCAGCCCTGGTATCTCGGTACGGGCCGCGATCCGGTGCTGTCCAAGAGCGGTGGGTTCCGGTTGGACGACCCGCAGGGCGAGGTCGGGATCGAGTTCCTGGTGGCCACCGACGAGTCCGGCGACCGGCCGGTCTCGTACCAGGTACCGCTCAGCTACCGGGGCGCGCCCCTCGAAGGCGCCGAACAGGCTCTCATCGGGACGACCGAGCACGGCGTACTGGGACAGCGTTGGGTCTACGACGGGACGCATGACCCGGTGTTCGTCGACCAGTTGCTGGCACTCCTCCAGCGCCGCGCCGAACCGCAGGCGCAGAGTCTGACCGACACCCCCGACCCGTCCGTCACCGTCCACTTCACCGGCCCGGCCATCGCGACCAAGACCGGCTCGGCGACTGTCGCCAACGGCCCGGACGACACCCGTCTGACCCTGGACGCCTCCGATGCCGCTTCCGCCAGGTACCTGACCATCCATGTGACCCGTGTCCTCCGGCCCGCCGGTACCGCGGCGGCCCACGCCTCGGGCCACATCACCGCGGGTTGGCGCTCCCCGGACGGCGGCGAGAGCCGCGGTGTGTTCGCCGCCCTTCACGCCTGAGCGGGTTCTTACCAAGATCCTGCGCACATCGGACAACGGGCTGCGGGCACGACTCCCTCTTCGTGATCGACGGTCCGGTCGCCGGATTGCCCGGCGCCGGACCGACGCGACGGTGAAAGATCCGCGGGAGTCCTGGAAGGCCCACCCAAGCTCAGCCCCCATCCCCAACCGACTGCGGCGCCCGGCACCGAGCCGACGACAGCCGCGGCGACCGCGACCACCACGACCCGACCCCGCGACGGAGGGCGGCCTCCCCGGGGGCCGCGGCCACCCCGCCCGCGCTACGAACTCCCTGTACTCCTGGCCATCACGGTGCTCGCGGCCATCCTTTACACCTGGGGCATCGACCACAGCGTCTACCACACGTTCTACGCCGCCGCCGTGCGCAGCATGACGGACAACCCGGTGGCGTTCTTCTTCGGATCGTTCGATCCGGGCAACTCCATCACCCTCGACAAACTGCCGGGTTTCCTGTGGCCACAGGCTCTGTCGGCCATGGTCTTCGGCTTTCACCCATGGGCGCTGGTGCTGCCGCAGGCGATCGAGGGCGTGGCCTGTGTACTCCTCCTTCATCTGCTGGTCCGCCGCTGGGCCGGTGTCCCGGCGGGACTGCTGGCCGCCGCGTTCCTGACGCTCACCCCGGTGACCGTGGGGCTCGGCCGGTCGATCGTGGAGGACGCGCCGTTCGTCCTGCTGCTCCTGCTGGCCGCCGAGGCCACCGGGCGGGCCGTGGAGCGGGCCCGGCTGCGCACACTGCTGCTCGCCGGGGTCTGGGTCGGGTTGGCGTTCCAGTGCAAGATGCTGGAGGCCTGGGCGGTGCTGCCGGCCCTGGCCATCACCTATCTGGTGGCCGCCCCCACCGCCCTGCGGCGCAGGATCGCTCATGTCGGTGTGGCCGGCGCGGTCACCGTGGCGGTGTCGGCGTCCTGGATGGTCGTCGCGACGGTAGTCCCCGTACAGTCCCGGCCCTACATCGACGGCACCACGGACAACTCGGCGTTCAGCATGGTCGTCGGCTACAACTTCCTGACGCGGTTCAACACACTCGGCGTCGACGCGGCGGACACGGGCAGCGTCGTCTCCAGCCAGGGCTCACGATGGTCCACCGGTGCGCGCACCGGCCACGAAGCCCATGCGGGAGGCGACATCACCCGTACGGGCGTCGACAGCCGCACCGGTCGTACCGGACGCCGGGCCGGTGTTTCGGGTCCGGGCATGGGCAACAGCGTGCTCAAGATGTTCAGCCCCGGACTGGCCACGCAGACGGGATGGCTCTACCCGCTGGCCGCGTGCGCCCTGGTGTGGGGGCTCGCGGACGCGCTGCGCCGCCGCGTCGCCCGTACCGACCCGGCACTGTCGGGGTATCTGATGTGGGGAGTGTGGCTGGCCACCTTCTTCGCCGCGTTCAGTTTCGGCAGTGTCACCGGTCACACGTATTACATGGGTGTCGTCGCCGTGGCCCTGTCGGCACTGAGCGGTGCCGGGCTCGTCCGTGCCTGGCAGGCGTACCGGGCCGGGGGGCGCCGCGCCTGGGTGCTGCCGGCGGTGATCGCCGCGAACGTCGTCTGGTGTGCGGTTCTGACGCTGTGCTACCCGCGCTTCCTCGGCTGGCCGGCCCCCACCGCCGGCGCCCTCGGCGTCCTCTTCCTGGCACTCGTCGGCGTCGGCCGCCGGCGCACGGCGGACCGGCCGCGGATCGCGGTGGCCGGCCTGGCGCTCGGGCTCGCCGCGGTCCTCGTGGTACCGGCCGCCTGGTCGACCTCGGCGCTCTCCCCGCGCTACGACCAGCCCGGCGGCATGGGCAGGGTCGGCCCCACCAGCCGCCCCGGGAGCGGCGGACCGTCACAGCTGTCACCCGCGCGCCAGCGGTTCCTGGCGTACCTCACGGCGCACCGGGACGGGGCGAAGTACCTCGCGGCGATGTTCGGATGGTCCGAGGCCGCGCCCTACGTCATCTCGGCCAACGCGTCCGTGCTTCCCATGGGCGGCTTCACCGGGCAGGTTCCCTACCCCACGCTCGACCCCCTCCGCCACCTGGTCGGCTCCGGCGCACTGCACTACATCGCCCTGCCGCGCCCCAGCGCGGCCGCGCGTCAGTGGGCGGCCGAGCAGTACGGAGGGACCGGGCAGGACCATACGACCGGGCAGGACAGAGGGCTCCTTTCGGCCTCCACCATCGCGATCACACGCTGGGTCATCACGCACTGCGCCGCCGTGCCGCCGACGGACTACGGCGGCTCCAGTGCCGAGCTGCCCCTGCTCTACCGGTGCGACACGGGAACCGCCATGTGACGCGGCCTCATGGCGGGGCCCCAGAAGCAGTCCAGCCCTATGACGACCGCCCCGGCGTCGGGAGCGGTCGCCCAGGGGGTTGCCGCGGACTGGTTGGACATCATGTCAAGAT
>CBFHCJ010000221.1:0-9550 GCA_965654005.1 uncultured Streptomyces sp.
GGCGCAGCTCGTCCTCGCCGCCCGCGTGGATGCGCGGGCGGACGAACGTGCCGCCGTACCGCCCGCGCCGCGCCCGAACCAGGCCCTGCTCCTGGAGCACCTTCAGCACCTCGCGCAGCGTCACCCGGCTGATCCCCAGCCGCTCCGCCAACTCCCGCTCCGCAGGAAGCCGTTCGCCGCCCGGGACCAGGCCGAGGCGGACCACCTGGAGGATCTGCTCCAGCGCTTCCTCGAAGCCGTTGCCCGCCCGCACGGGCCGCAGCACGGGCGTCAGTCGGTCCTGCGGGCCGCCGAAGCCGCCGTCGGGTTCCGTCTGCGACATCTGGCCGCGCCCCCTTCCCAAGCAATGGTTCTCAGAAATACCTTATGACTCTCGGCGGACCTAAGGAGACTCCCGGTGGCGCACCGCACATCCCCGCTCGGCCTCGAGGAGCTGCACGCCCTCGTCGCGGGCGGCGAGATCGACACTGTCGTCCTGGCCTTCCCCGACATGCAAGGGCGCCTCCAGGGCAAGCGGTTCGCCGCGCGCTTCTTCCTCGACGAGGTCCTGGAGCACGGCACGGAGGGCTGCAACTACCTCCTCGCCGTCGACACCGAGATGAACACGGTCGACGGCTACGAGATGTCCTCCTGGGACCGCGGCTACGGCGACTTCGCCCTCCACCCGGACCTCAGCACACTGCGCCGGGTGCCCTGGAACGAGGGCACGGCCATGGTCATCGCCGACCTCGCCTGGAACGACGGCTCGCCCGTCGTGGCCGCCCCTCGCCAGATCCTGCGCCGCCAGCTGGAGCGCCTCGCCACCCTCGGGCTCACCGCCCAGGTCGGCACCGAGCTGGAGTTCATCGTCTTCAAGGACACCTACGAGCGGGCCTGGGACGCGAACTACCGCGGTCTGACTCCTGCCAACCAGTACAACATCGACTACTCGGTGCTGGGGACCGGGCGGATCGAGCCGCTGCTGCGCCGTATCCGCAACGAGATGGCGGGCGCCGGCCTCACCGTCGAGTCCGCCAAGGGCGAGTGCAACCCCGGCCAGCACGAGATCGCGTTCCGGTACGACGAGGCGCTGGTCACCTGTGACCAGCACGCCGTCTACAAGACCGGCACCAAGGAGATCGCCGCTCAGGAGGGCGTCTCGATCACCTTCATGGCCAAGTACAACGAGCGCGAGGGCAACTCCTGTCATATCCACCTCTCGCTCGCCGACGAGCACGGTCACAACGTCATGGCCGGTTCGGCCGGTGACCCCGGTGGGATGTCCGAGACCATGCGGCACTTCCTCGCCGGTCAGCTCGCCGCCCTCCGCGACTTCTCGCTCCTGTACGCACCGGGCATCAACTCCTACAAGCGCTTCCAGCCGGGCTCCTTCGCCCCCACCGCGGTCGCCTGGGGGTACGACAACCGCACCTGCGCCCTCAGGGTCGTCGGCCACGGCCGCTCGCTGCGCTTCGAGAACCGGCTGCCCGGCGGCGACGTCAACCCGCACCTCGCGGTCGCCGGGATGGTCGCTGCGGGCCTGCACGGCATCGAGCAGAAGCCGGAGCTTCCCGAGCCGTGCCCGGGGAACGCGTACACCGCCGAGTACGAGCATGTGCCCACCAGCCTGCGCGAGGCCGCCGAACTCTGGGAGAACAGCCCCATCGCCAAGGCCGCCTTCGGCGACGAGGTGGTGGCGCACTACCGCAACATGGCCCGCGTCGAGCTGGCCGCCTTCGACGCCGCGGTGACCGACTGGGAGCTGCGCCGCTCCTTCGAACGCATGTAAGAGGTCCTTCCTTGTCGCACCAGCTTGATCTCCACGTACTCGACCCGGCCACCGAGGAGGTCGTCGCCACCGTCCCCGCCGCCACCGCGGCCGACGTGGACGCCGCCGTCGTACGGGCCGCGCAGGCGCAGTCCCGGTGGGCGGCGCTCCCACCCGGCGACCGGGCCCGGCTGCTGCGCCGGTTCGCCGTGACCGTCGACGAACACCTCGAAGAGCTTGCTCGGTTGGAGGTCCGCGAGGCGGGACACACGGTCGGCAACGCCCGCTGGGAGGCGGGCAACGTCCGTGACTTGCTCGACTACGCGGCCGGGGGAGTGGAGCGGCTCACCGGCCGGCAGATCCCCGTCCCGGGAGGCATTGACGTCACGATCCTCGAACCGCTCGGTGTCGTCGCCGTCATCGCGCCCTGGAACTTCCCGATGCCGATCGCCGCATGGGGCACGGCCCCGGCGCTCGCGGCAGGCAACGCGGTGATCCTGAAGCCCGCCGAGACGACACCGCTGACGGCCCTGCGCCTGGCCGAGCTTGCCCTGGCGGCCGGGCTGCCGGAGGGGCTGTTCCAGGTGCTGCCCGGCCATGGGCCCGTGGCGGGGGACGCGCTCGTCGAGCACCCAGGGGTGGCGAAGATCGTCTTCACCGGGTCGACGGCCGTGGGTAAACAGGTGTTGGCGAAGGGCTCGGCCCTCCTCAAGCGCGTCACCCTCGAACTCGGCGGCAAGAGCCCCAACATCGTCTTCGCCGACGCCGACCTCGACGCCGCCGCGGCCGCCGCCCCCATGTCCTTCCTCGACAACGCCGGCCAGGACTGCTGCGCCCGCACCCGCATCCTCGTCCAGCGCTCCGCGTACGACCGATTCCTCGAACTGCTCGCTCCCGCCGTCGAGTCGGTCCTCGTCGGCGATCCGCTGGACGAGAAGACCCAGATGGGCCCGCTGATCTCCAAGGTCCAGCTGGAGCGCGTGCGTTCGTATGTCGACGCGGACGCCCCCGGCATCCGCGGCAAGGCCCCCGAAGGCCCCGGCTTCTGGTTCCCGCCCACCGTCCTCACCGGCGTCGACCCACGCGCGCGCGTGGCCGTCGAGGAGGTCTTCGGCCCGGTCGCCGTCGTGCTGCCCTTCGAGGACGAGGCCGACGCGATCCGCCTCGCCAACGACACGAACTACGGCCTCTCCGGCTCCATCTGGACCCGGGACGTCGGCCGTGCCCTGCGCGTCTGCCAGGCCGTCCGCGCGGGCAACCTGTCCGTCAACTCTCACTCCAGCGTCCGCTACTGGACCCCCTTCGGCGGCTTCAAGCAGTCGGGGATCGGCCGTGAGCTCGGCCCGGACGCCCTGACCGCCTTCACCGAGACCAAGAACGTCTTCATCAGCACGGAGGGCCCCGCACAGTGACCGCAACCAGCGAGGACATCGTCTGCCGCCGGCTCGTCGGCCGTACCGCCGTCATCACCGGTGCCGGCAGCGGCATCGGTCTCGCCACCGCGCGCCGGCTCGCCGTCGAGGGCGCCCACGTCGTCTGCGGCGACGTGGACGTGTCCCGCGGCAAGGCCGCCGCCTAGGAGGTCGGCGGGCTGTTCGTAAAGGTCGACGTCACCGACCCCGAGCAGGTCGAAGGCCTGTTCAAGGCCGCGTACGACACCTACGGCTCCGTCGACATCGCCTTCAACAACGCGGGCATCTCGCCGCCCGACGACGACTCCATCCTGGAGACCGGCCTGGAGGCATGGAAGCGGGTCCAGGAGGTCAACCTCACCTCCGTCTACCTCTGCTGCAAGGCCGCGATCCCCTACATGAGGCGCCAGGGCAAGGGCTCCATCATCAACACGGCGTCGTTCGTGGCCCGCATGGGCGCGGCGACCTCGCAGATCTCGTACACGGCCTCCAAGGGCGGTGTGCTCGCCATGTCCCGCGAACTGGGCGTGCAGTTCGCGCGCGAGGGCATCCGGGTCAACGCCCTGTGTCCCGGGCCGGTCAACACCCCGCTCCTGCAGGAGCTGTTCGCCAAGGACCCCGAGCGGGCCGCGCGCCGCCTGGTGCACATCCCGGTCGGCCGGTTCGCGGAGGCCGAGGAGATCGCAGCGGCGGTCGCGTTTCTCGCCAGCGACGACTCCTCCTTCGTGAACGCCACCGACTTCCTCGTGGACGGCGGGATCTCGGGCGCGTACGTCACACCCCTGTAGGGGCTGCGGGACGGCCGCGGATTCCATACCACGCTGCCCGTGCCGCCTCCGGCGCCGCCGCGGCCCCCGGCGGCGGGGGCTCCAGGCGGCCCGAGGGCGGCGAGCTTCGGGTCACCGGTCAGTTCGGCGTAACCCTGGCGGTCGGCCGACGGGTAGGCGCGTGGGACGTCGTCGAACCCGTAGCGGGCCAGCTATCGGGACTCGGCGAGCGTGAAGGACATGATGTCCGCGAAACCGGCCCGGACCAGGACGCGTTCGAGCAGGCGTGGCAGCGAACGGACTTGCCGGCCACGCGGATCGGTTTGTCGCCGGACCCAGGGGGGACGTCATCGGCGTTCGCGTCGAACGCCTCCGGGTCCACGATCGCGACAGGCGCGTCGAGGCGCGCGGTGGCCCGGTCGCAGCGGGCGCGGTCGGCTGCGCGAACAGTCACGATCAAAGCCTGCCAGAAGGGATTACCGCAGGGTAGGGGGATGATCCGGGCAGATGCCCCGGCGCCGTGGACTGGTTCCCGTTCGAGGTTGTTCAACCCGTAGAGTGACGCGCACGCGGGGAAGCGGTGAATCCGCCCGGGCGCGTACGCCTGGGATGGGTGTCGGTCCGCGCGGGTATGCCTGCCCAGGACGGGCGGCGCGTCTCGCATCGCGCGTACCGGCCGCTCCCCACGGGCGGTCGAACACCCCGGCAGATCCCGGGGCGGCCCGGCCACAACGAAACGGGGAGTGCATGAGCACGGAAGCGCGTCGCGCCTCCATCCCCCCACACCCCACGACCTCGCCCCGCTCGTCGACCCCGCCGGGTGAACCCCTTGCGGACACGGCGGCGCCGCGCAACGGCACCGCCGGAACGATCCCGCCGCCTCCCGAACAACCGCCCACGTCGGCCGACTTGCCCTCGCCGGACGCCCACATACGCCGGGAAGGCATATCCCCGACGCCGCCCCGAGCGACGAACACAACGGCGGGGCCTGGCGCGAACGGCTCTTCGGCGGGGCCTGGCGCGAACGGCTCTTCGGCGGGGCCTGTTCGGATCGACGCGTCCGAGGCCAGGCATACTCCGGGCGTTCCCGGTGATACGGCATCACCGGTGTCGGGCGGCGAAGCCGACGCGTCGGCACGGCGCACCCCCGAATCCCGCCGGTTCCCGAACCTGAGGCTCGACCGGGACGCCGAGCCCGCCGGTCCGCCCCCGCCGGTGGCCTCCGCGCGCTTTCCCGACGCGCCGCCGACGGCCGCTCTTGCCCCGCTCACCCCTACGGCGGACGCCGTGCAGCCACCGCGTGCCTCCCGGCCCGACGAGGGCATCGCGCAGACCACCGCGCGGCTGCTGCCCCAGCGCGACGAGGCTCCGCGCGCCGCCTCCACCCGCCCCTTCGTGACCTTCGCCCAACCGACCACGCACGACATCGACACCGCGCGGTCCCGCCCCTTCGGCGGGTGGCTGCGACCCCGAGTCGCCACTGCCGCCGCCTGTCTGGTCCTCGGTCTCGGCCTCATCGGCGGTGCCGTGACCGGAAGCTGGCTCACCGGGGAGGAAGCGGAAGGCGGGACGCGCGGCGCGTACGTCGTGGCCGGAAGCCTGTGGCACAGCGTCCCCGTCGACCAGCTCTTCCCGCCCACGGTGGAAGGCCCGGGCGCCGGCCCCGGTGGCGCCGACCGCACCTGGACGCGTATCGCAGTCGCCCCCGACAGCGGCTGCAAGGACGCCTTCGACCCCCTCCTGCGCCAGGCCCTCGACCCCGCCGGCTGTCTACGGCTGCTGCGCGCCACCTACACGGACGCGACCCGCAGCGACGTCACCACCGTCGGCCTGCTCTTCACCCGGGCCGACGCCGCCGCCATGACCGTTCTGAGCAGCCGCTTCAAGAGCGAGGGCCTCGAGCGGCGCACCGACCTGATGCCCCGTCCGTACGCCGCGAAGGGCACCGTCGCCGAGGGCTTCGGCCACGCCCAGCGCGCCTCCTGGACGATCACGGTCCTCACGGACGTCCCCGTCGTCGTCTACGCCGTCTCCGGGTTCGCCGACGGCCGCGCCGTCACCGAACCGCAGTCCGCCGCGGACGCCATGGAGACCGGCGCCACCACGGCTCCCGCCCAGGCCGGCCTCGGCAACGAGGCGGTGGGCCTCGCCGACCGCGTCGAAGCCGCCCTCCGCAAAACCGTCACTTCGGCCATGGAGAAGCCTTCATGAGCGCCCGTACGACCGGCGCCCGCCTCCTCACCCTCCTCCTCGCCGGCTCCCTCGCCCTGCTGCCCTCCACCGCCGCGCACGCCGACGGCATACGCGCCCAGGAGTGGGCGCTCGACGCCCTGCACACCCAGCAGGCCTGGCAGACGACCAAGGGCAAGGGCATCACCGTCGCCGTCCTCGACACCGGTGTCGACGCCACCCACCCCGACCTGGTCGGCAACGTTCTCGAAGGCAAGGACATGGTCGGCTTCGGCGCCGAGCGCGGCGACCGCTCATGGGCCCGGCACGGCACCGCGATGGCCGGCATCATCGCCGGTCACGGCCATGGCGTGGGCGACGCCGACGGAGTCATGGGCATCGCCCCGGAGGCGAAGATCCTCCCCGTCCGCGTCATCCTCGAGGACGGCGACCCGGCCCGTACGAAGGCTCGCGACACCCGCGGCAACGCCCTGGCCGAGGGCATACGCTGGGCCACCGACCACGGCGCCGACGTCATCAACCTCTCCCTCGGCGACGACTCCAACACCGCGCACCCCGATGCGGCCGAGGACGAGGCGGTGCAGTACGCCCTGAAGAAGGGAGCCGTCGTCGTCGCCTCCGCCGGCAACGGCGGCGAGAAGGGCGACCACATCTCGTACCCGGCGGCCTACCCGGGCGTCATAGCCGCGACCGCAGTCGACCGCTACGGCACCCGTGCCTCCTTCTCGACCCGCCGCTGGTACGCCACCGTCAGCGCACCCGGCGTCGACGTCGTCATCGCCGACCCCGACCGCAAGTACTACGAAGGGTGGGGTACGAGCGCGGCGTCCGCGTTCGTCTCGGGCGCCGTCGCGCTGATCAAGGCGGCGCATCCGGGTCTGACCCCGGCCCAGATCAAGCAACTCCTGGAGCGGACCGCCCGCGACACCCCCACCGGCGGTCGCGATGATTCCGTCGGCTTCGGCATGGTCGACCCCGCGGCGGCCCTCAAGGCCGCGGACCGGCTCAAAACGGACGACCTGCACGCGGCGGCGTACGGCAAGAAGTACTTCGGTACCGGCCCCGATCCGGTCGACGACGCCCCGAACTCCCCGGGTTGGATCGGCCCGCTGGCGGGCGGCCTGGGTGTGGTGCTGTTGGTGGTGTCGGTGGTGTTGTGGCGGGGCCGCAGGCGCACCCCTTAGCGGACCACGGGACCACTCAGGTGAACGCGGAAACCGCCGCCTGCGCGGCTGCCTCCATGGCCGTACCGCCGACGACGGCCGACGCCGGCACCGTACAGAGGAACGGGCGGCGTCGGGAGGAGCGGGCACGGCGGCGTCGAAGGGGGTGCCGGTGACCGCCGTGTTTCAGGGTCGGCACAAGCACACCGGAGACCCCTCGATAGGGTCGGTGACCGTGGCGAACAAGAACATTCCCGACTCCCCGTTCTCCGATGACGACGGCTCCGCCGACCCGCGGCTGAGCGCGGCACTCGCCGCATGGGCCGAGGACCGCACCGCTGTGGGGCCCGTTCTGGAGGCGCTGAAGGGTGCGCGGCTCCTGGTCCCCGTCGTAGCGATCCTCGGTGATGTGGAGGAGGACATACGGGAGGGCGGGCTGCGCCGTGAGAAGAACAGTGACATGGCCGTACCGACCCTGAAGGCCGCCGGCCGCACCGCCCTCCCCGCCTTCACGTCCACCGAGGCTTTGGCCCGCTGGGATCCCGCGGCCCGGCCCGTCGCCGTACCCCTGCACCAGGCGCTGCAGGCTGCCGTGCACGAGAAGGCCGACACGATCGTGCTGGACCTGGCAGGGCCGGTGCCGTTCGAGCTGACGGGCCCCGCGCTGCTGGCGCTCGCGGAGGGCCGTACGACGACCGATCCGCTCACCGATCCCGCGGTGACCGGTGCGGTACGGGACGCCGTGGCCGCCGAGCCCGCCGTGCTGCGCGCCTACCTCGGCCCGGGACAGGCGGACGGCATCCTGGCGCTCGTCCTGGACCCCGCCGCCGCCCCGGCCGAGGCCGCACGTGCCGTGGCCCAGCGGATGGCCGCCGACGAGACGCTGAGGGCCCGCCTGGTGCGCGGCCTCGATCTGGCGGTGCTGCCGGCCGGGGCGACACCACCGGGCGAGCCCTTGTTCGTACGGGGATGAGTCGGCGTTCGTGCGGGGACGAGTCAGCTGTAGATCGGGCCGGTGTACTTCTCGCCCGGCCCCTGGCCCGGCTCGTCCGGGACGATCGACGCCTCGCGGAACGCCAGCTGGAGCGACTTCAGGCCGTCGCGCAGCGGGGCCGCGTGGAAGGAGCTGATCTCCGTCGTGCTCGCGTCGAGCAGACCGGCGAGGGCGTGCACCAGCTTGCGGGCCTCGTCCAGGTCCTTGTACTTGTCGCCCTCCTCGGTCAGTCCGAGCTTCACGGCGGCGGCGCTCATCAGGTTGACGGCGACCGTCACGATCACCTCGACGGCGGGGACCTCCGCGATGTCACGGGTCATGGCGTGGAAGTCGGGATTCTCGGCGGCGGCCGGGAAGTCCGCGGCGGCCGGGGATTCTGCGGAAGCCGGGGATTCCTCGGGGGAGGTGTCACTCATGCCCCACACGATAGGCGCCGGAAGTCAGTTCGCCTCAATTAGCCCCGGCTGACCGAAGCTGCTAGCCTTGTGTGACGACCGGCCGGACGCGACTGTGTTCGGCCCACAAGTGGAGACTCCGATCTCCCACCTGGCTGTCCTTCGGGACGGCGGGTCACCGGTCAGGCGGCCACCACCGTTCCGTACGGACGGTGGAGTCGCCCGAAATAGCGCCCCGCGGTCCACCGCGGCGGTGCTCCGGAACGTTCGGAGTCCCGCCTGTGCACCGTCCGGGGCATTTTTCATGTGCCGCGATGGTTGGTCCTATGTCAACCAGACATACATGGCTGTCCGCCAGGCGGCCGTGTGGTGCTACCGAGGAGGATCCATCAGCGCCGAGCCCCGCATCAACGACCGGATTCGCGTTCCCGAGGTGCGACTTGTCGGTCCCAGTGGCGAGCAGGTCGGCATCGTGCCGCTTGCCAAGGCCCTGGAGCTTGCGCAGGAGTACGACCTGGACCTGGTCGAGGTCGCGGCGAACGCCCGTCCGCCCGTGTGCAAGCTCATGGACTACGGGAAGTTCAAGTACGAGTCGGCCATGAAGGCCCGTGAGGCGCGCAAGAACCAGGCGCACACGGTCATCAAGGAGATGAAGCTCCGGCCGAAGATCGACCCGCACGACTATGACACCAAGAAGGGTCACGTCGTTCGGTTCCTCAAGCAGGGCGACAAGGTCAAGATCACGATCATGTTCCGTGGTCGCGAGCAGTCCCGGCCCGAGCTGGGCTACCGGCTGCTGCAGCGTCTCGCGGAGGACGTCCAGGACCTCGGTTTCGTCGAGTCGAACCCGAAGCAGGACGGCCGCAACATGATCATGGTTCT